>MGML01000185.1:385-965 GCA_001796415.1 Chloroflexi bacterium RBG_13_46_14 | reverse complement strand
TTTTAACGTATAACCTAAAGTTGTCAGCAGGATGCGGTACACTCTCAGTATGAAATCATTTAATTTTTTCGGCAGGAAGGGGAATCTAAGCCAGTTTTCGAGGGGAAGCCTGCTCCCTCTTGGCCTCTCGTGGAATTTGTCTCCGTGGTCAATATGATAAAGACAGAGTGGGTCTTTAAAAACCTCTTCGCGTACCCCTGCCGCATAAGATGCAAAGGAGAGAAGACCATCTGCATGTGCGGAGGGAATATCGGCCTCGCGGTAGCCACGCAAAAGGTGCCAGTAGTGTCGTGACATAAGCTGAAAATCCCCGCTGGCATTGGTATGTAAATGAGGTAATTTCTCCCGTTTTGACGGAGGCCCCTGGGCATTGATTTGAATGATATTCTTCCGGCAATAATCCAGCTGTTCTTCAAAGGTTGCACATTGAACCACATTTTTATCAACATCACAGCGGTCGATGCGGTACCGTTCGTCCTCTTTGAGGTTCCTGCCAGCGATGTAAGCCATCAACTCGTCCGAGTAAAGAATGTCAATATTGCAAGGTAAGACATACTGTCCGCGTGCCCGCCTTATCCCA
>MGML01000185.1:0-334 GCA_001796415.1 Chloroflexi bacterium RBG_13_46_14 | reverse complement strand
CGTTGATGAATCGATTGGGGCACCACCAGGACGCGGATGGTGCAATATTTGGTACGCTCGGGCCACGGGAAGACATCTTTCAGCAGGGGACGGTCAGCGGGGGGATTCCAATCCACCAGGATTAGCTCGGATTCAAGACGGTGTTTCTCCAGTTGCTCCAGTCGACCAAGGATAGATACTTCCATGCGGCGCAGCATGTTACCACCGTGGTCGTCATTACGGGACGTGGTGATGATGCTCAAATATGGATTTTCGCCTCGACTGTTCATAGCATGCTCTTGCTTGGATTTAATTATAACCCGTATTTGGTGGATAGACAAGGAATTGCAATGCC
>MGML01000184.1:1230-8047 GCA_001796415.1 Chloroflexi bacterium RBG_13_46_14 | reverse complement strand
CCCAGGCCAGGATGCTGTCGCGTTTCAAGGACACCGGCCAGGTTTTTTTCGGGAATATGGATGGTCTTGAATGATTCGCCGTAAGGGAGTTTGATTTCAATAATATTCTGTTTCATTAGTTTATCTCTATTCTATCACGTAGAAAAGAACCTTCGAAAATCAGGCGTCCCGGGAGTAGTGAGTAGTAAAAGTTTAATATTTAATTAATATTATAAATAGTTTAGTAATATAATTTTATAAAAAGTGTTGTATTTTCTTTTTTTATCTGCTATAGTAACCGTCAAATGTCCCTGCTGCTTTCTGCATGGCAGATTGTTATAAAAAGAAGTCTGGCTAACTGGCGCCTGCTTTCAACGGTGCTGGTCGGCGTGATCGTGGCAGTGGCGCTGCTTTCGAGCGCGCCCCTGTACTCGAACGCCATTAACGATCTCGGTCTCAAGCATACCCTTGAAAACAAGGTAATTGAACTCGTTGATCTGCAGGTATACGCGCCGAATTACTTCGTAAATCAGGAAGAATATGCTGAAGCGACAGCTCTTATCGAGCAGCAGGTATCGAAGAATATCCGGCCGATTATCCGTCAGCAGGAAATCTGGGTAAAGTCCCAGACTTTTTATGCCTATTATACCGATCGACCCACACCGGAAGGACAATACCAGCCGAAAGGTCATTTCCAGGTATTTTCTAGTTTATTAGACCATATAGACATTATCGACGGACGTTACTATGAAGCAGTCCCGGCAGGTCTGACCGAAGAAGAACTGGAAGATCCGAATTTCTCTATCGAAGGTATGATAGGCAGTGAAACCGCGGAGAAATTCCAGGTGGGAGTAGGTGACTACCTGATATTCGAGGGCGGTTACGGCGATAACAAGAACCAGGTAATAATCGAGCTGGTAGCTATCATCGACCCGAAAGATCCCAACGATGAATTCTGGTTCCTTAATACAGATATTTTTACGATACCACAGGGATCAGAAGAACCTCCGGTAGCGCCGATATTTATCCAGCAGGAGACCCTGTTCAATGTATATCCTTACCTGTTTAAAGACGGAAGGGCTACTTTTAACTGGCTGTATTTCGTAGACATAGAGAAAATCGATTCTACCAATGCCGATACAATCAAAAATGCCATCCGCCGGATGGAGAAACAACTCCTGACCAATCTGCCCAGGTCAGGGCTGTTTACTATCCTGGACAGTATTATCACTGAATACCAGGGTAAACTGATGTTTACCCAGATCCCTCTATTCCTGATAGTGTTCCAGATAGCAGCGATCATTCTCTACTACCTGATTACGGTATCTAACATGCTCATAGACAGACAGCAAGGGGAGATAGCGCTGTTCAGAAGTAGAGGCGCCGGAACCTGGCATGTTATCGGAATATACTTCATGGAAGGGCTGGTTATCAGTGCCGTAGGAGCCGCCGTAGGTCCTTTCCTTGGAGCTTTTACTTTCAGCCTCCTGGGAAAGACAGGCTCTTTCCTTTCATTAACCGGCGGAGGTCTTCTGCCTATAAGATATTCAAACTCGGTACTGATACTCGCTATTACGGCAGCGGTGCTTTGCCTTCTTGCCCTGTTGATACCGGCGATCCAGGCTGCACGTCGCGGTGTAGTCCACCAGAGACAGGCTGCGGCTCGTCCACCTTCAAAACCTTTCTGGCAGAGATATTACCTGGATATTGTGTTATTAATATTGGGAGGAGTACTCTACTGGGAACTCCATTCACGCGGCTCTTTACTGACTATGGACGTTTTCGGCGGGTTGGGAATGGATCCGCTTCTGCTGGTAACGCCCATGCTGATGCTTGTTGCTGTCGCTATTGTATTTCTCCGCATATTCCCTCTGCTTATAAAACTGGCAACCAGGTTCAGTAAGTATGTTGGTAACGCTCCTTTCGTGCTGGGTTTGTGGTATATGGCGCGGAATCCCGTTCATTACAGCAGGTTGATTCTGCTGCTGGTCATGGCAGCCAGCGTCGGAATGTTCTCTGCGACGTTCCTGGGAACACTTGATAAGAGCTATATAGAACGTACGATGTATACTGCGGGTGGTGATGTCCGACTGACGGATCTGAATAACCGTCATTTTTCAAAAGCTACCCTCGAAGAAAAGTACTCGTCGCTTGAGGGAGTGGAAAATTTGGGTGTGGTATACAGGAATGAAGGCAGGGTTGGTACAATGTTCACCGAGACTGAGTTTACTATGCTTGCGGTAGACCCGGCCCAGATGAGAGATATTCCCTGGTTCCGTGAAGACTTTGCCGATATTACTCTCGATCAAATTATGGATATCCTGGAGCAGGATAAACCTGTCGACGAAGGGATTCCGATTCCGGATGGAAGCGAGACCATCGGCGGATGGTTCTATTCAGAAGAAGATAACTTCCCGATTGAGATATATGCCAGGGTTAAAGATGGTAAGGGACGGTATATGGATATATCACTAGGAATGCCTGAACCGGGAAGCTGGCAGTACCTGGAAAACAGGCTATCGATTTATTCATCAAGCGAATTACTCCCGTCACCGGTAACACTATCCTGCATCTATATCAGGACCGAAGGTGGTGGTGGTGGTGGTTGGGGTGGCGGTCTGCAGGCTTTATACTTCGATGATCTCCAGGTTACGGGTCCTTACTCTGCTGAACCGGTAATTTTAGAAGATTTCGAGGAAGTGAGCGAATGGCAGGTTTCTCCCGATGACATGTCCGGATCTTTATCCGGTGCTCAGTCCGCTACGGGAACATTCAGGGTAGATAAACTGCAAGTCTATAGCGGAGAGTCTTCCGGCAGGTTCGGCTGGAACTCGAGGGGAAGTAACAGGAGGGCTCTTTATGCCAACCTGGATGACAGACCCATAGCGGCAGTGGTCAGCAGATCCTTCCTCGAAAATGCCCGTGTGCAGGAGAATTCGTTTATACAGATTAGAGTGCCCGGACAGTTTATGTATATCACGGCAGTAGACACGATTGAGTATTTCCCGAGCCTGGATCCCGGAGACAAAGGATTCATGCTTGTGAATATCGACCGGTTATTGAACGTGAGGAACCGGCAGCTAAGTTCTACCGTTTATCCCAATGAGGTATGGCTCACGTTATCTGAGGACAGTGAAAAAAGGGCAGCGGCTGTGAGTGAGGTGGAAGGCGGAACACTGGGAGCCAGGGAATTCTATTACCGGGATGCGCTGCTGGAAAAGCTGCAGACCGATCCGCTGGCAGGAGCAGGCTGGAGTGGTATGCTGACAATAGCCTTCCTTGGAGTGATACTTGTCAGCAGTCTTGGCTTCATCGTCTATTCCTATCTGTCCGCGCAGCAACGGCAGCTTGATTTCGCTATACTAAGAACGCTGGGGTTCTCATTGCGTCAGATAATCGGGCTGGTCTGCTTTGAGCAATTGTTTATAATTATTGTAGGTATGGGACTCGGTACGGTAATCGGTGAAAGATTGAGTTATATAATGATGCCTTTCTTGCAGTTGACCGAGCAGGGTGTACGGGTACTCCCGCCGTTTATTCTTACGGTTAACTGGGGGACGATCGGTATGGCCTATGCGCTGCTTGCAGTGGCGTTTTTGGTAACGATATCACTTGTTATTCTGTTCTTCTCCCGGGTAGCAATTCATAAAACATTAAGAATGGGAGATTTATAGGATTGAAAAATGGCTGATCAGCAATCAAACAATGGTTACTATATTATATGTGAAGACGTTTTCAAGATTTACAAGATAGCCGATCTTGAAGTAGTTGCTTTGAGGGGACTTGATCTTCTGGTCAGGGAAAAGGAACTGATGGCTATCGTTGGAGCCAGCGGTAGCGGGAAAACGACTCTTCTTAATATTCTGGGCGGACTTGATAATCCTACTGCCGGTAAGGTGCAGGTAGGTAACAGGGATCTCGTTAATATCTCAGCTCGTGAATTGGGTAAATACCGCAGGAAGGATGTCGGTTTTGTCTGGCAGCAGACAGGTAGAAACCTGATTCCTTACCTTACTGCCTTTCAGAATGTGGAATTACCGTTGACATTACTCGGGTGGTCACCCAGGAAACGGAAACAGAAAGCCGCTGAGATGCTGGATGCGGTGGGTCTCTCGTCCCGGATGAATCATCGACCGGACAGGCTTTCCGGTGGCGAACAGCAGCGTGTAGCAATCGCGGTAGCACTGGCGCATAATCCGCCGTTACTCCTCGCAGATGAACCGACTGGTGAACTGGACAGTCATTCGGCAACAAACATACTGGATATATTCCATTCACTCAATGAAGCCTATGGTGTGACGATTATCATCGTCACGCATGATATTTCAATAACAGGGAAAGTCGATAGGGTGGTAACAATCCGCGATGGCAGAACAAGCCTTGAATCGGTTCGCGGTATTAAACGAGGTTTAGAGCAGGCTGATCAAACAGTTAGTTTTGAGGAATTTATTGTCCTTGATGGAGTAGGTCGACTTCAGCTTCCAAGAGAGTATGTTGACAAGCTTGGATTGAAAGGACGTGTAAGAGTTCTGATGGAAGAAGATCATATTACGGTCTGGCCGGAGCGGGGCAACAACAGGGAGAACGGGAAATGACGACTACGCTGGTTACTGCTATAAACCTGGCGCGGACATTCCTTATCGGTTCAGAGGAAGTACATGCTGTTCATGACGTCAACGTGGAGATTGTATCCGGAAAACTCCTGGCTATCACAGGACGTTCAGGTTCGGGGAAAACCACGCTTTTGAATCTCCTTGCCGGACTCGACACGCCAACCTCGGGTACGGTACTTTTTGAAGGTCAAGACCTTTCTAAACTCGCTGATTGGGAGTTGACGGAACTGCGCCGTCACCGTATTGGTTTCGTATTCCAGTCTTTCGGACTGTTGCCCTTACTGTCCGCCTTTGAGAACGTAGAACTGCCGCTGAGAATAGCGAAGTGGGACAGGGATGAAAGACATCGACGGACTGAGTTGTGCATCGACCAGGTTGGTCTGAGTGCGCGATCCCGCCATCGACCTTATGAGCTTTCCGGTGGTGAGTTGCAGAGGCTGGCGATAGCGCGTGCCCTGGTGCATCAACCTTCGCTGATTCTGGCAGACGAACCTACGGGAGAGCTGGACCTTGCTACCGGACAGGCTATATATAAATTACTGAAAGATATATCCTCACAGGAAAACGTCGGCGTTGTCGTTGCTACCCATGACGTGGTGATGGCTGAGATTGCTGATGAAATTAAGGAAATCAGCGACGGCACTTTTATTTCGTAGGACACCATCGGAATACCCCCGCCATTCTTATTCCTCATCTTGGCGGTTATGCTCTCGCGGCCACTCATTACCATACCCCGGCTGTGTATTGTGAATATCCTTTCTTTTTTCCACTGAAAGGTGTATATTTAGCAATGGTTGTGCTATTCAAGCTGAGTTTTTACTAAGGAGGTGCTGAAAATGCTCAAAGAAGCGGTGCGAAGCGGGGTTGTTGAAAAGCTGTCAAAAATTGTCGGCAGCGAAAATGTTTCAACAAATAAGGCTGACCTGTATATCCACTCCTATGATATGACGCAGGCGGAGCCAAGCTGGCCTGATATTCTCGTCCTGGCGAAATCGGTAGAAGAAGTCCAGGCGGTAGTCAAGCTGGCCAACGAAGAAAAGGTGCCGGTTACACCATTCGTTGCCGGAGGTAACGTGGGTGGCGTGGCGATACCCCTCGAAGGCGGTATCATACTCGACCTCAAACGGATGGACAGGATACTGGAGGTTAACGAGGTCGATATGTATGCCCTGGTAGAGCCGGGTGTGACGTTCGGTCACATGAAGGCATATCTCGAGGAAAACCATCCCGGCCTGATGTATACCTATGCCTTTTCACCTCCTACCACGGGTGTAATCACGAATTCACTTCTCCAGGGGCTGGATAACCTGTCATTCAGGTACGGAGCGGCCTCGAACTGGGTACAGGGTCTAGAAGTTGTCCTCGGTACCGGTGAGATAGTCAGGGTAGGTTCCTGCGCGGTAAGTGATTCCTGGCACGCCGTCGTACCGATGCCGGAACTCACCGGACTGTTCCTCGGCTGGCAGGGAACGACGGGTATAATTACCAAGATGGCGGTAGCGGTATGGCCGAAGGTAGATTATACGGCAAGTCTTAACTTTCAGTGCATGAATTTTAACGATGCCTACAGGCTGATACGGGCTTTAGCCAGGTCACGTGTTCCTGACGATGTTATCAGCACGTCGGTACCCCTTGGCAAGGTATCTATGAAAGCGATGCGGGGTGAGAAAGCGAATATCTACCCGGCTCCGAAAAAGGAAGAAGGCGAGCCGGAACTGACCGTATCGGTCGATGTTTCCGGTAATACCGATGAAGAACTCCAGGCAAGGATTCACGTAATCGAGAAAATAGTATCGGAAGACCTGAAAGATCTAAGCATCAAAATTCCCACCGCTATGCCCAGTGGGAGAGCAGGATTTCCCATGCAGGCGCTTCCGGTGCTGAGCGGCGGCGGCGGATTGACATGGGTCGGATGCTACGGGCCACTCAGCCGGTGGGCGGAAACATGTGAAAAGGGCTGCTTGATCCAGGATAAATATGACATCACACGCAGCGCCTATACCCGGGTGTTGAATGAAGGTCATTTCGTTGGACTCAGGTGGATGTGTCCTTTCGACAAGGGTGATAAGGAGACTGTCAGGCGGATCAAGGCCATGGCTGACGAGCAGACTGATATGGTGGTCAAAATGGGCTTTATACCGTACAAGACTCCGGTCTGGGCGGTAAGAAGGATTGAACAGGAAGTTTCTCCGGAATTACTGAAACTGCACAGGGGCGTTAAGAAT
>MGML01000184.1:0-919 GCA_001796415.1 Chloroflexi bacterium RBG_13_46_14 | reverse complement strand
AGTATGCCGAACACAGCATCGAGACATTTAACTCGGTAGGGGTAAGCAAGGTGGTGACCTCATGTTCGGACGGATATGCTACCTTCAAGAACCTCTACCAGAAAATAGATACGAAGCAGAAGTATGAAGCTTTACATATTGTGGAATACCTTTCGCAGCTTATTGGTGATGGCAGCCTGAAGCTGACGAAGGAAGTCCCGATGAAGGTAACCTACCATGATCCCTGCCACCTTGGACGCCACATGGGTGAGGAAGCCGCCTATGACGTCCCGCGCGAATTGTTGAAAGGTATACCGGGTATCGAGCTGGTGGAGATGCTTCGTAACCGTGAGAATGCCTGGTGCTGTGGCGCCGGTGCCGGTGTCAGCCAGGCCAACCCGGAACTGTCTCTCTGGAATGCCAATGAGAGGCTGAAGGAAGCCAGAGCCACCGGGGCGACGGCAATTGTCACTAGCTGCGGCTGGTGCGAGAAGAATTTCAAAAACGCAATAGCTGAGTATGGAACGGATATCGAGATTTATGATATAGCGGAGATAGCCTGTAAGGCGTTATAAGTTATTAAGAATAAAGAATTTGCAGAGGAAAGCCGCTCAAGCGGCTTTCCTGTTTTTTATCATGAAATGTGACATTTGTAATTGTATTATCTGAAATTACCGGATACTATTATGGCAAGAGTTGTATTACTTCTCAAGTTAATTAAAAAGCCGATAAAGGAGTGATGAAAGTGCGTGAGTTTAAAGAAGCCGATAAGAAAAAGAAAAGAGCCAGGGTCGAGATACCCGAGAATCCTGCCGGTTTATCCCCGGAAAAATTGAACGAACTGGAAGAATCTGTAAAATCAGCCTTAAAAGATGGCTACCTGGCCTGTCCGGTTGCCTGGACGGTGGCTAAAAAATTTGATGTGCCCAGGATTGCGGTT
>MGML01000183.1:2741-9601 GCA_001796415.1 Chloroflexi bacterium RBG_13_46_14 | reverse complement strand
TCTCCTTCTGCCATACGGTGGACCCCCCTTCAACTCTTCGCTGAGCTCGAACGAACGACAAAAGATAGTAACTGAAAGCAGTATACAAAATTCAGGCGATTATGTATCGCCGGAAATCATATATCGTTAAATAGCTGCGGAAGAATATAATCCGCAGCTATTATCGTAACTTTTTTATTTAGTAAGTGAACAGATCAAGGCCACCCATTACATGAATGTCCTGGCCGGTGATGTACTTGCACTGCTCAGATACCAGAAATGCAACCAGGGTCGCTACGTCAGCCGGTTCTCCCAGTGTTCGCATGGCAATCTGGGCTTGAATACGCTGGAAAGTCTCATTCTGCAGTATTTTTCCTTCACTGGTATCTACTACGCCAAGAGTCACAGTGTTGGCAACGATACCTGATCTGGCACCTTCCAGGGCTGCCGTCTTGGCAAGAGCGATAACACCGGCTTTTGCTACCGAGTAGTTGGCCTGACCGAAACCACCCTGAACGCCAGCGATCGAAGAAATATTGACGATCCGTCCATACTGTCGTTCGACCATCTGGTCCCAGAGTTCCCTTATCCAGTACCACGGTCCATCAAGATCGATCCTTATAAGGTTCTTCCAGTCTTCGACTGTAGTTTTCTGGATACGCCCACCACCGCGAAGAAGAGCGGCGTTATTGACCAGGATATCGACCGGTCCCATTTCAGCCAATATCTTTGCAGCACCTTCTTTGACCTGTTCATATTCACTCTGGTCTACATTGTACGCTTTAGCCTTGACTCCCATTCCTGAGAGTTCCTTGGCAATCGCCTGGGCACCTTCGAAATTGACGTCCACGCAGGCGATGTTTGCGCCTTCCGCAGCCAGTGTCTTGGCTATGGTGTGCCCCATAGCACCCTTGCGTCCAGTACCTGTAACGATTGCGTTCCTGCCTTTTAATCCGTAATCCATTTCATATACCTTCTTTCTTTTATTTTGAAATAGACCTATTCACCCGTGTAATTCGGTTTTCTCTTCTCCGCGAAAGCCTTCATGCCTTCGGCGAAATCTTTAGAGGAATTGACTCTCCTGCCCAGTTCACTTTCGAGGGCAAGACCATCCTCCAGGCTCATTTCAATACCTCTCAGCATTGCCTCTTTAACGCCCTGTACTGCCAGAGGAGCGGATGCGGCTATCTTCTCAGCACGCGCTTTTGCAGCTTCCATCAGGTTTTCCAGCGGAACAACCTCATGTACAAGCTTGATCGCGAGAGCTTCATCGGCTTTGATACGCCTGCCCATTATCATCATCTCCGCGGCAACACCAAACGGTATCAGGCGCGGCAGCCGCTGAGTCCCGCCCCATCCGGGCAGCAGACCCAGGGTTACTTCCGTAAGTCCAAGCTGGGCATTTTCCGAAGCTATCCTGATATCGCATGCCAGGGCTATTTCAAGGCCTCCGCCAAGAGCGTATCCATTGATAGCCGCAATGAGAGGTTTGTACAGCTTGAGACCACGGACGAGTGTCTCCTTCGGTATAGGCCTGGCTCCACCACCTGCTGCCTGACCGGCACTCCTTAGATTTAATCCTGTGCAGAAAGCCTTTTCTCCGGCGCCGGTTACTATACCCACCCACAAATTCTTATCATCACGAAAGTCTATCAATGCGTCTGTCCATTCCGCTACCTGAGTTGGAGTCAGAGCATTCATCACTTCGGGATTATTAATGGTAAATGTAGCTATATGACCTTCTTTTACATATTCTATCGGCATTTTTCGTTCTCCTGAAATTATTCGTGAAAAAAATGACCACGTTAATCATTAAGTGATATCATTTCTTACGGGCTAACTTGTTCTTTTCCTGCCGCAAGAATTTAAATAATTCCCACCGGGCAGATTATCACCCCCTTTTAGTTTTCTATTATTTCATCTCAGCGTGGGCTGATTTTATAACTTGTTATGTATGAAGTCAAACTCTAACATACCGATGCTCTTAGATTTTCATCCGCTATATTTCAAGTAATTTCGCTACTTTTTCACGATGGTAGTCACCATCACCGAAATCCACTTCCGAAGCCTTGGCTCTCTTGAAGTAAAGATGCATATCATGATCCCAGGTAAAGCCGATACCACCGTGTATCTGGACACCATCAAAAGTGGCATGCTTATAGGTTTCACCGCACCAGGCTTTTGCCATGGACGCCGCCATAGGTATATCCTCAGTATTTTCAGATATCGCCCAGGCTGCATAATACATAATCGAGGTTGAGCCTTCCACCTCGAGTGCCATATTCGCGAGCTTGTGTTGTATAGCCTGGAAACTCCCTATCGGCCTCTCGAAGGCGATTCTCTCCTTGGCGTAATCTATCGTAGTATCAAGCGCCCAGCGTGCACCGCCCGTCATCCAGGCTGCCTCTGCTACCAGTGCCTCACACTTCATCCGCTCCATTACCGGCCAACCCTTGTCCGGCTCTCCTACCACGTTCTCGACCGGCACGGAAACGTTGTTGAAAACAACTTCGCAAAGTTTTTCGCCGGTCATCGTCTTCAGCACTTCAACCTTTATTCCCTCGGTCTTTGCATCCACAAGGAAAAGTGTGATCCCTTCTTCCTTGTTCGCGCCGTTCGAAGTCCTGGCGACACAGAGAATATAATCGGCAACATGGGCATCCGGTACAAACAGCTTGGTGCCGTTAATGATATAGTTATCATCGGATTTTTCCGCTTTAACAGTCATGCCGGATGCTTCCAGGCTTCCATTTTCTTCCATGAATGCCAGAGTGAGTATTAACTCACCGTTTATCATCCTGGGAAGTATGTCTTTTTTCTGTTCTTCGGTGCCTGCCGCAAGGATGGTATGCCCTACGTGTACGACTGTCGGTACCAGCGGACCGGGAACCAGGGCGCGACCGCATTCCTCCAGAAGCACCGCCAGATCCAGGAAAGTGAAACCGGCTCCGCCGTATTCCTCAGGGAAGGACAACCCCAGCCATCCAAGATCTGCCATCTTTTTCCAGAGTTCGGGAGAATACCCCTTCTCGTCGTCTTCCATTATTTCTCTGACCAGTTCCTTGGGGCACTCTTTCTCCAGGAAATCACGGGCTGAAGTTTTTAACATTACTTGTTCTTCATCAAGTTCAAAGTTCATTTGATATTACTCCTCTCTCTTCTATACCCACCTGGGAAGGCCCAAGGTTCTCTGTGCAATGATATTCCGTTTTATCTCGGAGGTACCGGTCGCGATAGTATTTCCACGCGAATTGAGGAAACTCCTCTGCCAGCTTCCGTTTTTAATAGCATACTTGGATCCTCTGACCAGCCTGCTGTAGGGTCCCTGGAGGTACATCGCGAAGTCCTGCATTCGCTGCCCCATTTCCTGTGTAAGGGCACTGCCTACGGCGCTTTCAGGACCTGGTGTCATGCCCCTGAGCTGACGGGTAAGGGCACGAAGTCCGATGTATTTCGCAACATTGGCCTCGATATAAAACTGGGCTATTTTTTGCCGCGTTACAGGATCCGTATTACACTGCATATCCCGGGCAAGGGCGATAAGTTCATTGATGGATGTCAGGAGGCCGACAGCCGAGCTGGCATTCGATCTCTCGAACTCCAGCGTACCCATTGAGATGTAAAAACCTCTGTCCTTTTCGCCAACCATCAGGCTCTTATGGATACGCACATCGTCGAGGAACGTTTCTCCGAACAGCGCATAGCCGGTCATTTCTCTCAGGGGGCGAACCGTCACTCCGGGAGCATGCATGTCGAGAAGGAAGTAACTTATCCCGCGTTGTTTCGGTATATCGGGATCAAAGTTCGTTCTCGCCAAAAGGATAGCCCAGTCGGCTCTCATCCCGCCTGTCGTCCACACTTTCTGTCCGTTAACCACATAGTAGTCACCGTCTTCGACAGCTCTTGTCTGGATATTCTTGAGGTCCGAACCCGCTCCAGGCTCGGAAAATCCCTGGCACCAGGTCTCTTCTCCACTGAGTATTTTGGGCAAAAAGCGCTTCTTCTGTTCCTCGGTACCGGCTGCGATTATTGTCGGTCCTGCCCAGCCTACTCCCAGACCTCCGGCTCCCATCGGGGCACGGCGTTTTGCCATTTCTTCGTTGAAGATAACCTGTTCCATTATTGTAGCTCCGCGACCGCCGTATTCTTTAGGCCAGGCAATACCTACATAACCTGCATCATACAGCTTTTTATGCCATTCGCGGCTGAACGCCAGGGATTCGTCCGATTCCGGTTCAGGTCCGGAGCCATCGTTCCTGACATACCAGTCCGGCAGGTCCTTCATATTTTCATCCAGCCAGTCATTGACCTCTTTCTTAAAGGCCTCTTCTTCAGGGGTAAGGGAAAAATCCATCTCCACGCTCCTTTCTCTATCAAATCGCCGATAATGGATTTAGTTATTTCAGCATGTGTTTATTTTAGCACTTACACAAATAAATTTCCCGCCGGTTTTCTCCTGTCATGGTAATTAATATATCGTCCAAGGGCAAGGGCAGCACGGTTAACCGAAGGAAATACCGCATACCCAAACTCAGCGAGAACGGACTGGACTTCGAGAGAAAGCTTCTTAGCTTCAGCCGACAACACAAAATCAAGAACCACCACGGTCTTGTGCTTAATCTCCGGCGCCAGTCTTTTTAACGTATCCAGGTATGGTCTATACATCATATTACGTACCGACGGATTGAGGTCGAACTGTATATGAACCAGCAAAAGATCGGTCTTCTCCCAGCCAGAGATACTCTCTATCGCAGCCGATGTTCCTTTCGAGCCTGCTTTCGGCCAGAGATCGAAAGGATTCTTAAAGATACTGCCTGCCCGACCGCCACAGATCTCAGTCAGTTCATCCTGAAGTTCCTGCGGAGACTCAGGCACTTTCATCCCCTGGTCAGTACAGGCATCGGCCGCCTGGATTCCGGCTCCTCCACCGAAGCCGACTATCGAAATGTTACGGCCTGCAGGTCGAGAAAGGAAGTTCAGGAGAACCAGTACGTCCACAAGTTCATCAAGGCTGTATACCTGAATAGCCCCGGCCTGCTTCAGCGCAGCATTCCATACTACACTTGATCCGGCAATAGATGCCGTATGAGATGCAGCGCCCCTGGAACCCGCTTCCGTATGACCCGCCTTAAAGATAATGACAGGTTTTACCGAAGCCGCTTCTTTAAGCACTTGAAAGAATCGCTGTCCGTCCTTTACACCTTCTATATAGGCGGCAATTATCTCCGTGTCCGGGTCATCCCGAAAGTACTCGAAGAAATCACACTCGTTCAGGTCGGCGGCATTTCCGTAGCTGATAGCCTTGCTGAAATAGACGCCACGCATGGAAGCGTCACGTACAACATATGTCCCGTTGCGTCCGCTTTGAGCGATCCAGCCTACGTTTCCGGATTTCCTGGTAAAACCTTCGTCGAACGTGAGACCGGTCTTCGGGCAGTAAATACCCATTCCGTTCGGTCCGGTTATTCTTATGCCAGCCTGCCGGGCTACGGACAGTATCTCCGTCTCCAGGGCATTCCCCGTCTCATCGCCAAGCTCGCTGAAGCCGGCGGTGAACAGGTGAAGCAGCTTGACGCCTTTTTCAGCGCAGTCGGAAATCAACTGCGGTGTATGCCTGGCGGGAATAGCAGATACAACAAAGTCAACCTGCTCAGGGATATCCTTCAGGCTGCGATATATTTTCCTTCCCATGGCTTCGCCGCCCGAGGGATTGACCGCATAGATGGTACCTTTAAAACCCGCTGCCTCAAACCGCTTGACGTAGCTGTTGGCAATACCGGTTCCCCTTGTTTCGGCGGAAACTCCGGCGACCGCTATCGTCCCTGGATGAAAAATATAGTCGAGTGCCGGTTTCTGCTCATCAATTACCGGTTCCTGAAATGTCAAATATTCCCTCCGTTTAAAATAGCCTGGCAGCCTCAGGCAGATGTAATATTTAAAAGTACGAGTTCTTTACTGGCCTATATACGCCGACGCACTCTTTCCGGCGATACGACCGGAATTCATCGCAAACGCGGAAGAAAGCCCGGAAGTAATATGCATACCGTAGTCCTGGCCATACATTCCACCGGCATCATATCCCACCGCATAAAGACCGGGTATTACCTCGTCTTTCTTATCCACCACTTCCAGCTTGTGGGTGACTTTGATACCTCCCATCGTTCCGAGACATACGGTATTGGCTTTTGCCGCGTAATATTTTGGTCCCGTTAAAGGCCTGAGATATCGCCTGTTTTTGTTGAAAATATCGTCATAACCCCTGGCGCAGCAGGCATTGTATTCATCGAGGGTTGCTTTAAGCACATCAGGTTCAATGCCTATTTTACCGGCCAGATCCTCTATCGAATCGCCACTGCACAGGTCGTCCGAAGGATTTTGCATAGCGACTTTCAAGTCTTCCGTAAGATCAATCTTCTGGCCGGGAAGTGTATCCGGAGTTATTCCTTTATCGATACCTTCCTCTGCCATGCGTTTTATCACGCCATCATCGAATATGGAGTAGGTATAACCTTCCTTCTGCCTGGCATTGGCGTTACCCTCGGAAGTATCGAAGAACGTAATTCCCTCGTCGCAGAATCTTTCCCCTGCCTGGTTGACCCAGAGATCGGGCTGGATAACCGCCATACTGACACGTCCGCCGGCACCCAGTTCCTGCCGTGACGGGCCGATACGGAAAAGTTCGACAGTGCCGATACCCTCTTCCGCCGCGCCGAGTTCGAAAGCCATCCGGATACCGTCTCCATTCTTTTCCACATTACCGACGGGTAAGAGAGTCTTCATCAGGTCGAAGCCGGTGTATTTCTTTACCCATTCCCTGTTATTGATATACCCGCCGCTGGCGATAACTACCGCTCTGGCAGCTACATGGATATCTTCTTCAT
>MGML01000183.1:0-2522 GCA_001796415.1 Chloroflexi bacterium RBG_13_46_14 | reverse complement strand
TTGTCGATCCTGACTCGTTGACAATCGCCCTGACGAGACGAGGATTAGCCCGCCAGTGGCTGTATTCTACGATATCTCTGAAAGCTTCATCCTTACCGAAGGTAACGTATTTTTCTTTTTGATAACGGCTTTCTACAGCGAAAGTTCCCTTAAAGAAGTTAGAGGTGCCACCGAGAGATTTGAGTTTTTCAAAAATAATCGCTTTCTTCCCGGCTTCTGCCGCGGTCAGGGCTGCCGTCAAACCCGAGACTCCGCTCCCTATTACCACAACATCGGCTTGCGACGGTATATCACTCATTAATGTCCTCCCTCATTATGTAAAAGCAGCTCTTCCAACTATTCAACGCACATATCATACCAGAAACGATACAAAATATCTCAACTTATCGGCGGCAGATACTGGCTGTAACTACTCCAGAATTCAACGGATTTAATTTTCAATCTCAGATCACACTGCAGGCAGCGTTCTGATTCTTTGTTCGCGGTTTCCTTATCGATATCCTCTACAACTTTGCGGAAATCCCTGAGTCGCTCCTCTGCCGGTACGTGAATTTCTTCACATCGCGGCAAATAGGCAAATCCTTCTATCGGACCGAGACACGTTTCCACATTTTCTTCAGGCGCCAGTTTTTCATCGATAATTCCGTTGCCGCCAAGATATTTGTCAATGGCAATCGCGGCCTTTCTCCCGGAAGCTATAGCCTGGATAACAGTGGCCGTACCGTGAACGGCATCTCCGGTCGCGAATACTCCTTCTCTTCCGGCAGTCTGCGTAAAAGGGTCAAGCTGAATATGTCCGTTCTCAGTTATGTCAACCCCGAATCCGTCGGGTATCAGGGGGCGCTGCCCTATGGCGAAGATTACGGTATCGGCTTCAAGACCAAGGTGGGAGTTTTCCCGTACCGTGATAACGGCTCTCTTGTTTTCATCGAAGCTGAACGATTCGACTTCAAGGAATTCGACTCCCTTCACCACCCCGTTTTCCGTAATAATCCTGGTAGATGTTCTTGAAGGATGAACGATTATTCCTTCTTCCTCGGCCTGCTTTATTTCATCTTCGGTAGCCGGCATATCCTCTCGGCATTCCAGGCAGGCGATCTCCACCAGTTCGCCACCCAGTCTCCTGGCAACCCGGGCGCAATCGAAAGCCACATTGCCGCCGCCAAGCACCACGACTTTCTTTCCGATACTCACGCTTTCACCCAGACTCACGTCCCTGAGCATTTCGATTCCAATGATCACGCCTTCATTATCAGCGTTCGGAATCGGCAGTTTCTGGCCCCGGTGTGTACCTATCGCGGCAAGCACAGCGTCGTATCCTTCTCCGATAAGTGCTTCGGTCGATTCTATATATTTGCCGGTCAGTATTTCAATGCCCTTGTTCTTGATAATCTCTATCTCTTTATCCAGTATCTCTTTCGGAAGGCGATATTCGGGGATACCGAATCGCATCATTCCTCCGGCAAGCGGCTGGGACTCATAAACGGTAACAGCATGCCCCTGGTTTGCCAGGTAATACGCCGCGGTCAGACCAGCCGGGCCGGAACCGATTATCGCCACTTTTTCCCCCGTTTCAGGTTTTTTCACTGAATTTGCCAGCCAGATTTGTTCTTCGTCATTCCCAGCGGCAAAACGTTTCAGCTCCTTGATAGACATCGCTTCATTTACTTCTCCCCTGCGGCAGACATCCTCGCAGGGACTGTTGCATACATATCCGAGTACCTCGGGAAACGGGACTTTCTCTCTTATCACGGCGGCAGCCGCCGAATAGTTGCCTTCCCGGATTAAGCGTATATAACGAGGGATATCTATCTCGGCGGGGCAGGTATATCTGCAGGGTATGAGCGCTGCCCTCCTTTTCCTTCCTGTACCTACCGCTTCTTTATCCTGTATCGCACCGGTGGGGCATACCTCGGCGCAGGCACCGCAGAACCTGCACCCTGCGTCAGCAAGTGGCAGATCAGCTGCGGTTCCCGTGTAGGTTTCACTGTTCCCCTTTTTATAGAGAAGAACTCCGACTCCCCGCAGGTCCTGGCACGCCCTTACGCAGCGGCCACATACGACGCATTTATCAGGCTCATGGAGAAACAAAGGGTTGCTTCGGTTGATAGGCAGCAGCTTAGTACGCAATCTGACGCTCAATTCATCCTTGATAATATACTGCTTGAGTGCCTGGAGTTCGCAGTTCAGATATTTATTGCAGGTATCGCAGTCCTGCGGATGTCCGGCCAAGAGTAACTCCATTGCCAGTCGCCGTCGCTGGTTAATCTTCTCAGACGTCGTCCTGACAGCCATTCCATTTGAAACAGGGGTCGAACAGGATATCGGCAGACCTTCTTCTCCTTCAATCTCTACAATACAGAGACGGCAGGCCCCGATAGGTTCCAGGTCCGGGTGATAACACAGGTGAGGGATATAAATTCCGGCATCCAGCGCTGCCTGGAGAACCGTACTACCGGCCTGTGCATCGATATCACGTCCGTCAATATTGATTTTTACAGTGTCCAAAATACTGTTTCTGC
>MGML01000182.1:1132-15369 GCA_001796415.1 Chloroflexi bacterium RBG_13_46_14 | reverse complement strand
GAGAGAAACGGGTACTCTATCCGGTTCTCTCAGCGCTATAGCATCCCTTACTCTCTTTTCTCTCTCTTCATACAACTCTTCCGGAGTCTTTCCGTGCTTTTTCTCTATTTCGTCTCTTAATCTTTTTTCCTCTTCGGTAAACTGAGTATTATCCTGGTTCAAAGTAAACCTCCTGAAATTTGTTTTTAGTATATTGTATGGCGGTCAGTATTGAATACAATCATATGCCAAGCAAGTAGAATATTTCAATTTATGTGTTATGGGGTTGAAAAGTAAAAATTAGATACGAATATGGCCGATATTGCCCGATAAGCCTGTTATGATAATCCTGTTCTTTATTAAAGTCATGTCCTTCATCAGGCATATTATATGTTTATAAGAAAGGTAAAACAAACACGGTCAATGAGGTCAAGTCTACAGTCAAACATGATATAATAACATAGGCGATGAGCCGGGATGAATGGAGGAAGTAACTAAATGACGGTTAGAATTGGTATCAATGGATTTGGACGAATCGGACGGTGTGTATTTAAACAATGTATCGCGAGAGAAGGGCTTGAAGTAGTTGCTGTAAATGATCTCGCTGACATAGGTGATCTTGCTTATCTTTTAAAATACGACTCGGTTCACGGCTGGTATCCGAGAAAAATAACAAACAATGATACTCATATTAAGGTCGGCAGTGGGAGTGTCGCTTTCTTTTCGGTTCCCGAGCCAGACAAGATACCCTGGAGTGAAGTCGGCGCCGATATCGTAATAGAGAGCAGCGGGGCTTTTCGTCAAAGGTCGAAGGCAGCTGGCCACCTGAAAGCCGGAGCGCAAAAAGTGATAATATCAGCCCCTTCAGATGATGCTGATATTATGATTGTTCTTGGTGTCAACAATGATAAATATGATCCTGATAAACATGAGGTAATATCTCTCGCCTCCTGTACTACTAATAGTCTGGCTCCGGTAGCCAAGGTATTAAATGATACCTTCGGAATCGAGCACCTGATGTTTACTACCATTCACGCATACACGTCAAGCCAGTCCTTGATGGATACGCCTGCCCGTCACCGCCGTAGAGGAAGAGCCGCAGCTCTGTCTATTATCCCCACCACTACCGGCGCTGCCAGCGCTACCGAAAAAGTTCTGCCTGAACTTCAGGGCAGGATGACAGGGATGGCAATGAGAGTTCCCATTCCTGATGGTTCATTAACGGACATAGTTGCCACTCTTCAGAAGGACGTAACGATAAATGACGTTAATACGGCGCTTAAACAGGCAGCAAAACAACCTGAGTTAAAGAGTATATTAAGAGTAAGTGACGAAGCTCTCGTATCGCATGATATCATAGGTGATCCTCATTCAGCCATTGTTGATATGGAAAATACGATGGTTCTACGCGACAGAGTAGTTAAGATTCTATCATGGTACGATAATGAGTGGGGTTATTCGTCACGACTGGTAGACTTCGCCACTATTGCTGCTAAAAGACTATTATGAAGTTAATTATCTGGATATACAAAGAGGGACGAATCTATTCGTCCCTCTTTCTCTTCGCACTCCAGGAATTTTCTAATTATACACTCCGTATTCCTTGGTGAAATCAATCATCGTGTGTATGTTTTCTGTTGTTCCCTCGTCCGGTACCACACGGGGGCACATCACCAGGCCTCCATCCTTCCCTACCACGTTAATCAGGTTCCTGCAGTAATCCTTGACGTCCTGGGCGGTGCCTGCACGAATCAGCGTTGCCGGGACATTCCCCCTGATGCACATAGTATTTTTCAGGACTTCCTTCGCTTTGACGATATCTGTTGTATCGAAATGTCCCAATACTTTTCCCGGTGGTAACTCTGCCAGGTATTTTAACCTTTGCGTCCAGTCGCCCTCGAAAAAGATACCCGGAACCATACCCTTATCGATAATAGCCAGGATTACCGCCTTCAGTCCGGGCCAGTAGAATTTTTCAAACTGTTCAAGCGACATAAAGCCATCCGAGCCCCGATGAAGCGCCATAAACACCCTTGGATTATCGTGTCGTTGGGGCATCGCCACTATTCTCGCCAGCGTTCTCTCAAGGATTTCGTCATGGGCTCTCATCAGGTTTTCGGGTTGTCTGTACATGTCCAGCATCGCGCCCTGCATTCCTCTCATCCAATCGGAGATGGCATCGAAAGGCGCTCCTCCGGCACCCATCGAAGTCATCGGGAATCCAAGTGCTTCGATCTCTTTATTAAACTCGATCATTTTCGGGTAGAATTTGTTCAATTCTTCTCCGGCTTGTTGAAGTCGTTCGATTCCGGCCTTAATCTCAGGTTTTGCCAGTGCCTGAGCAAGCGCCATGACACCCTGAATGCCGTAACCGATTTCGGTCAGGTCCGGCAGGTCTTTCAATGGTTCCATAGCTCCGCTGATGCGGGGTAAAAATACTCGGAGCAGATAGCCTGTCCTGTCCCTGAAATAGTGATCATATTCATCTGCCTTCATCCATTCACCTTCAATAGCCTGGTGACCGGATTCATCGGGGAGGTAATAACCAGGCCATTTCTGGGCTCTTGGCTCAAGGTACTCCATTGCCAGACCGGGGCCGATACCCTGCACGTGACATAGCGCGTCGGGCTCGAAATCGAGTATGGTTTTTTTGGTTGCTTCCAGCCATGTATCGAAATCGTAGTAGGCAGGCTTACAGGTTACTCCCGCGTATTTTGCCGGGAAATATCCGAATGACATTTCAACGGGTACTCTATCGGGAACCTTTAACTGAATAGTATCGCTGAGCCTTTTTTCACGTTCCTGAAACAACTGCTCTTTCGTCTTGTCCTCCAAAATATACCTCCCATATTATCATCTGAAACAGTGTATCGTTATTCTTATTAGTTCTGCCAGACACCATGCCCTCGATGCCTGAGTGCGTTCGCCAGCAGCACTTCCCTTTCGGCTGCTTTCCTGTATGACATCGGGTTGTACCTGCTGTATATTTTTGGTGCTAACCTGATTCCGTATATATGGGCGAAATAGTTTGATTTGTAGCCTTTTTTGTGGTTTTCAAATCTCTCTTCAGGAGTGAGACCGGTCATTCCGACATAATAACATGGTAAAAACGGATTGAATCCCCGATTTTCCTTAGCGAATCTCTTATTCTTCACTACCTCCGGCGACAACTCAATGACATATATATAGTAGTGATCCTTATTTTTTACCATACAGCTATCTCATTATCGGTGATTATATGTCAATTAAAAAGAAAAGTGCAACATACTCTGCCTGTATATAGGCAACGGACCCTCAGATACCTGAGGGTCCGTCAAGGTTGAAACGGATTTTCTCTCCGGTTAGCGTTTATCTATCGATGCTGTCTTTCTTCGTAAATAGAGATACAACGATTAAAGTGACGAAGCTAACGGGCACGGATATAATAGCCGGTTGGCTGATAGGCATCGGAGCGTTCGCGGCAGGCTGTCCGTAGACCTGGGCAAATGTATCCGGTGACAGCAGAATCAGTCCAAGAGCCAGTACCAGGCCGACTGTAATTGAAGCTATCACACCCTTTGACGTTGTTCTCTTCCAGAACAGCACCATAATGATTGCCGGAAGGTTTGCTGAAGCTGCAATCGAAAACGCCCATCCGACAAGGAATGACACATTCATATGCTTGAACAGAATACCGAGTAGGATTGCAATAATACCTACACCTACAGCGGTAATCCTGCCGGCCATGACCATCTTACTCTCACTCATATCTATCTTCAGGAATTTGTGCATGAGATCATTAGCCACGGCGCCTGAGGATGCCACGATAAGTCCGCTTACCGTGCCAAGAATCGTTGAAAAGGCAATCGCAGAGATAACTGCGAAGATGCCCAGCCCGAACGCTTTCGCCAGAAGCGGCGCCGACATATTATCGTTTGTCAGGTCGATAACACCGTTGGTCATAGCGCCGAGGCCGAGGTAAAGTGTCAGCAGGTAAAACAGGCCGATAGCGGCAACAGCCACTATCGTCGATTTCCTGGCAAATGCGGAACTTGGTACCGTATAGTAACGGATAAGGACATGAGGAAGTGCCGCCGTACCAAAGAACAGGGCAAGCATTAATGAAACGAAGTTAATCCGGTCTGTCGTGGTTGCGCCTCGATCCGGGTCGATCGCGAACTTAAGTCCCGGGATCAGTACGTCATTGCCATCGGTCGGTTTCTGGTAATAGACAGTTACCTCATTGGCACCATCGGTTATTTTCTGAGAACCCCATCGAACTACAGTGCCTTCTTTGATTTTCTTTATAAATTCAAACAACCCCAGACCGCCCGTTTCGGCGTCCGTCTTTCCGTCGATTTCGCTTAAATGACCGACCTGGTAGAAGCGTCCTTCTTCCTTCGGCGCTCCATTATATAGATCCGGACCGTCTGCCTGTTTGGTTATTGTCTGTGTTTCAGTAAGGATATTATCTTCTTTTTCAAATTTCCAGAACGATTCGATGCCATCTTTTTCAAGTTTTACGAAAGTTATATCATTGACGTTAAACTCATCAATAACGGTATAAGAACTATCATCTATTGAGATACCACCTGTCGTGCCTGTGACACCGATAGTAGTGAATTCATGGAATTCGGTATCTTTCTGGTCAGGAGATGTTGAAAGACCGTTTGCCAGTACTATTATCACAAGGACTATCGAAAAGATTACCAGAAGACCGCCCTTGATAAATTGTACCCATGTAGTCGATGCCATACCTGCCGTAGCAACGACAAGAATTACTATCGCACCTACAAGAATAACACCTGCTTCAAACGGAAGACCAAGCAATGGCTCGATCAGAGTGCCCGCGCCTACCATCTGGGGGATCAGGTAAAAAAGTGAAACGACAAGGGTGCTGACAGCAGCCGTAAAAATAACTCCTCTTGAGGAGAATTTTGCGTCGATTGCATCAGCGAATGTATATTTACCCAGTTTCTTTAGAGGTTCCGCTACAACAAACAGAGCCACCATCCATCCTGCCAGGTAACCGATTGAATAAAGGAATCCGTCGAAGCCGTATATAGCCACGAGACCCGCGATTCCAAGGAAAGATGCCGCAGACAGGTAATCTCCGGCAAAGGCGATACCGTTAACACTCCAGTGAATATTGCCACCGGCGGCAAAATACCCGCTGGCAGATTTTGCCTTACGGGCAAAAAATCATGAGAGGAACAGTACGGCAATCACGAATATGATGAAGATAGCGATTGCCAGGGGTTCGGCAGCATAATTCATTAACTATCGTCCCCCTTTCCGGAGTCGGCTTTTTCATACTCATGTTCTTTCCGTGAGCAGAAAAAGTTGTAAATAAGGGCCTGGATTATCGCGAGTATGATGATCCCGAAGCCAAATTCCACCGCGACATTCAGGCTTCCAACGCTATTGGCTATTGTCTTGGGGCTGATTACGCAGATTAGAATGAATATTGCGTAAACGATTGCGAAGACAGCGATCATGACCAAACCGAGCTTTGCTTTATAACTTACTGACCTGTCTTCTTTCCATTCCGTTGCCGGTCCATGGGCCATAAACAGAATTCCCTCCTTCACAAAAATTTTCAGGGTAAAAATCCATTATTAACAGGAGAGAGCTAACTCCACCTTAGTTAGCTCTCTCCGGAGAACGGGTGTTACCGGGTCATATCAATTATTACTGGGCTCCCTTAACCAGAGTATCCACTACGGACGGATCGGCAAGAGTACTCGTATCACCCAGGTTGCCGGTATCACCGGCGGCAATCTTTGTCAGAATACGTCTCATGATCTTACCGCTCCTGGTTTTCGGTAGTCCGTCAGCGAACTGAATCTTATCCGGTGACGCGATGGGTCCGATCTCCTTGCGTACATGCTGCACCAGTTCCTTCTTCAGGTCATCGGTTCCTTCAACACCGACATTAAGGGTTACGAAGGCGTAGATTCCCTGTCCCTTAATGGCATGAGGCATACCGACAACGGCGGCTTCTGCTACAAGGTCATGAGATACAAAGGCACTTTCCAGTTCAGCGGTTCCCAGACGATGTCCGGATACTTTAATTACGTCATCGATACGTCCCATCAGCCAGTAGTATCCGTCTTCGTCTATCCTGGCACCGTCGCCTGTCGTATAGACGCCAGGATACTGGACGAAATAGGTATTCTTGAATCTTCCGGGATCTCCGTATACGGTTCTCATCAGTCCAGGCCATGGTTTCTTGATAACGAGGTATCCGCCTTCATTTACATCGGCTTCGGTCCCGTCTTCCCTGAGAATTGCCGGATCGATGCCTGGGAAAGGTACAGTTGCTGAACCTGGCTTTATCGGAGTCGCACCGGGAAGGGGTGTAATTAGTATTCCGCCAGTCTCTGTCTGCCACCAGGTATCGACGATCGGGCAGCGACTCTTGCCAATGACTTCGTAGTACCACATCCAGGCTTCGGGGTTGATCGGTTCACCAACCGAACCGAGGATTTTTAGTGAACTCATATCATGCTTGTTCGGCCAGTCGTCACCTTCCCTCATCATTGAACGAAGAGCGGTTGGAGCTGTATAGAATATATTAACCTGGTACTTCTCCACGATCTCCCAGAACCTGTCCGGTTTGGGGTAGTTTGGTACGCCTTCGAACATGAGACTGGTAGCGCCCTGAGCCAGGGGGCCATAGACTATATAGCTGTGACCGGTTATCCATCCGATATCAGCCGTGCACCAGTATGTATCCTCTTCCTTATAATCGAATATCCACTTGAACGTCTGCATAGTATACAGCAGATATCCAGCCTGGGTATGGAGTACTCCCTTGGGCTTTCCTGTACTGCCGCTGGTATAGAGGATAAACAGAGGATCTTCGGAGTCCATATGTTCCGGCTCGCAAACCGCTTTGATATCCTCGGCTGCCATCTCTTCATGCCACCAGTACTCAAGTCCTTCTTTTAATTCAATTTCCATACCGACGCGGTTCACGACAATGACGGTTTTTATGGTAGGACTCTGTGCTATAGCGGCATCAGCATTATCTTTACTCCTGATAACACGCCCGGCCCGATAATATCCATCAACACATATTAGTAAACTTGACTCACAATCCTGTATCCTGTTTCCCAGAGCGTCGGCGCTGAAGCCGCCGAATACTATACTGTGGATAGCACCGATACGAGCACAGGCGAGCATGGCGATCGGAAGTTCAAGTATCATCGGGAGGTAGATCGATACCCTGTCGCCTTTTTTAATACCGTGCTTCTTCAGTACATTGGCGAATTTGACTACTTCATGATACAGTTCCTGGTATGTAAGTGTTTTTGTGTCCCCACCGTCACCTTCCCATATGAGAGCAGCCTTATTCTTCCGCCAGGTCTTAACATGCCTGTCAAGGCAGTTATAACTGACATTCAGTTTACCGCCGACAAACCACTGGTGCTTTGCATTAGCAAAGTCTTCTATCATTACTTTATCCCATTTTTTAAACCAGTCGATCTGTTCCGCCAGTTCTCCCCAGAATTTCTCGGGGTCTTCTACTGATTTTTTATAAATTTTCCTATATTCGTCAACGCTTTTAATATAAGCTTGATCACTCAACTCTTTAGGAGGATTGAAAACCCTTTCTTCTGACATCATTGAGGTAATCTTATTATCTTGCGACATCCAAACAAATCTCCTCTAATTAATATTTGTAACCAATTAATCACTTCATTCCATACTTAATGCATATTACCCTATTTTTATAATAATCTAATTTCACACCTCCTCCACCCGTAATCATACTGTTTTTATTTCCGGTAATTTCCACTTTATAACAGGTATTATTCCATAAGTTAATTTTAGTATGAAGCATCAATTCAGGTAAATATACTCAAGTGTATTTACTTCTTGTAATTCTGTTTCCTTAATACTTGTTCCTTGAATGAGTTTTCCTTCTCTGGTATGCTGATACTTGGAGATTGTATGAGTGAAATCAGTATACTTCTGGCTGAAGACCACGTCATAACACGTGAGGGTATACGTAAATTACTCGAAGAAGAAGATGGTTTGACCGTTGTTGGTGAGACAGGCAACGGGCAGGATGCTGTTCGATTAGCCAATGAGTTAAAACCAGATCTTATTATAATGGATATAAATATGCCGAAACTGAACGGCATAGAAGCTACAAAGCAGATAAAAGCAAACAATCCCGGAATAGCTATCCTTATACTCAGTGCCTATAACGATGACGAATACGTATTTGCTCTGCTCAAAGCCGGAGCTGCCGGCTATTTGCTAAAAAACGTCAGTGGAGATGAACTGATAAGTGCTATCAGGGCAGTTTGTAAAGGTGAACCGGTTCTTGATCCCACTATTGCCAGGAAAGTCATAAATTATTTTACTACTCCGGGGGAAATACAGACAACAGAGAAACCATCCAAGCAACTCAGCAGCCGTGAAACCGCTATTATCAAGCTGGCCGCAACCGGTATGACGAACAAGGATATCGCCCACAAACTCCATCTCAGTAATCGCACTATTGAAGGTCATATGAGAGCAATATTCAATAAACTGGGTGTTGGCTCCAGAACGGAAGCTGTACTGTACGGTCTTCAAAAAGGGTGGTTCACCCTGGAGGAATTACTCTAGTAAACGACAGGTGGTTCATGGCCCAGACAATAACTGATTCCCGCATGCTTGCACGAATTATCGACGGATTATCGATTCCGTCGTTCGTGATTAACCAGGAACATAAAGTCATCTACTGGAATACGGCTATTGAGCTGCTTTCAGGGATTAAACGCGAAGACATAATCGGTACAAGTGAACAGTGGAGGGCGTTTTACAAAGAAAAACGACCTACCATGGCGGATCTAATCGTTGATGAAGCGTCAGCAAAAAAAATAGAACCGTACTATCCTGATAGTTACGAGCAGTCTCGACTTATAGAAGGAGCCTACGAAGCGGAAAGCTTCTTCCATGATATGGGAAAGAACGGTCGTTGGCTGCATTTTACAGCAAGTCCGATCAAAGATGATTCCGGTAGCATTATCGGAGCTATAGAAACTCTTGAAGATATCACTGAACGCCGGGTAGTTGAAGATGCTCTTATGGAATCCGAGCAAAGCTACAGGGCTCTCTTTGAGAGTGCCTATGATGCCATATGGGTTCATGACATGGATGGAACAATCCTTACAGCGAATGAAGCTTTATCAGTCTTGTGCGGTTATCCGCTTGATGAACTGGTCGGAATGAACGTTAAACAATTTATCGGTAATGACAGCGATATCAAATTAGCAAGAAAGGTAAAGAAGAAGCTGCTAAGTGGTGGTAGAATCGATGCACCATACGAAATGAACCTTGTCAGGAAGGATGGTACCAAGCTTATTACCATAATAACCACCAATCTTGTGAATGTTGAAAACGATGTTAAAGCTTTTCAAAACACCGCCAGGGACGTTACCAATGAAAAGAGAATGGAAGAAAATCTTCGGTATTATTTACAGCAGATAACCCGGGCGCAGGAAGAAGAAAGGAAACGTATTGCCCGTGAGCTCCATGATGATACGGCTCAACTCCTGCTTTCTCTGTCTCGACAGCTCGATAACTTCATCAGGAACGAAGATAATTACTCCCCGGAACAGATATCCTTCCTGAAAGATATACAGGAACAGGTAAACCGGGGTGTCCAGTCGGTTCACCGTTATGCCCAGGATCTGCGGCCTTCTCTCATCGATGACCTTGGATTGATGGCCGCGTTGAGATCGCTGGTGAAAAGGGCTCAGGAATACAATGGAATAGTGATAAGCCTGGAGGTAGTCGGTGAAGAAAGGCGGCTTCCTTCAGAAGTTGAAATGCTGCTTTACAGAGTTATCCAGGAAGCCCTGAATAATGTCTGGAAGCATTCCAGGGCAACAGAATCTCATATCGATATCCGGTTCTCTGCAAAACAGGTTGACGTCAGTATAAGTGACAACGGAATAGGTTTTGAATTATCCGATATGATAGATGATCTGGCTCAAACAGGGAAACTTGGACTGATCGGTATGCAGGAACGTGCCAGACTCCTCGGGGCGACTCTGAGTTTCGACTCATCTCCAGGGAAAGGCACCCGCGTTCTTTTTAGTCTGCCGTACTGATATCCATAACTCCTGAAATAAAAAGACCGGAGGATAAACCTCCGATCTTTTTATGTTTTTCCGAATGGTAGAATTTATCTCCAGTAATCGATACAGTAAGCAAGATTTCCAGCACCCCTGCGTGCGCCAAGCCACTGCGGGTACTCTTCTCCACCGCCGGTTACTATAATACAGCTGTCATATGGATCTGCTATCATCGGAACCATATAGTCATCCGGCAGTTCCTTGTACGGTTTACCCGAAGTCGGTTCGATACCAAGCCAGGCATTCGTCTGAACGTCCGGCCAGGAGTGAGTCCGGTATTCTTTCATCGTCACGTAACTTTTCTTCTGTAACCACTCGTAGATTTCGTCCTTCGATTTGAATCCAAGGTCATACATATGCCTTGCCATCTGCGGAAGCATCAGGAAGGTAATTCCGCCTTCTCTACCAGCCCATAGTTCAGTGAGCATATACTCGAAGAAATTGTGAGGTCCTGGAATGCCCTTAACGCCAAGTCTCCTCGCAATACCGCCATGTCCACTCTTCTGGAGAGCACGGTAACCGCCAGGAGAAAATTCGGTCCGGTGAATATTCGTGGTACCGCCGCGTCCCAGGTTAATTATATAGATAATACTCTCGTCTTTCATGTAATCGTACTCTTCGTTAAGCCCTTTCCATCCCGGTGGCAGCGAATCTATATCCTCAGGGATACAGTTGAACAAAGGTGCTCCCATAACGCCGCAGTTGGTCACGTTAGGTATATTACCGCCAAAATTACGCCACATCAGTTCTGCAGCGCGACCGATACTCCTGTTCGCGGGGTTGCCGGGACCGAATATACCCACGTCGAAGTTCATTCCGATCTCCCTGGCTATCGGGCCGCTGACGACGTATCCCTGGCTGCCGCGTCCGTCGAAACCTCCGCCGCCACCCGCTTCTGCAATTGTGAGTACTACAGGGAAATACTCAGGCTTACATCCGGCCATCACGGCATTTACTGCTACCTGTTCGACCGTTGCTGTGCGTTTTACGGGCTGGAACAGCACTGGATTTCCCTTCTTCGCGCCCTCACCCATACCGAGTACCATCCTGCCATGGTCCTTCTGGTGAATGATCAGTTCATCCGGGGCGTGGCTGGTATGAGCCAGCATCTTCTTTACTCTTTCTTCGGTTGGTATCAAAACCGGCAAACCGTCGGTGTACTTGGCGATGGGCGGATTGTACCGAAGATACGTAATCTTCTCTACTTCGTTGTAGACCTTTTCCGCTTCTTCTAGAGTTCCTTCGAAAAGTATCCTTTCATCACCCAATGCTTTAAGCACGCCGCCGGAACTTTCTTCCTCTGTCAAAGGTCTGACGAGCTCATCAAGCAGGTCTGGAAGAAATCCATCAACATCTTCCGGCCCCGGCAGAGTTCTAGAAACATGAATCCTTCGAAGACAGGGAGAACCGCTCATCGTGGCTGCCTGCACGAAGCATTCGTCCTGGTCTTTGTAAAGCAATGACACTGTTGGTATCCCTGCCTGTTCGACTTCCGCTACCTGGAACAACTGTCCCCAAATGGCGCCATGTCACCAGATCACACCGGCTATCATCGCATCGGCTGTCTTTTTCTCCTCTTCTGTCAGTTCGGCGCTGAAGCCGAATTTCCGCTTGATATCCCAGTTTACATTTGGATACCTTTCCGGTAATGCCTTAAGTAACGGTATCGTGATATCCTGATCGCCTCCCGCATTGATACAAACGACGACCGTTTTGCCGTCGAGAGTATCGAGACGTGGCGCCAGTGGCTTCAGGTCTATCGGTTCCTGGTTCCCGACCGGACTCAGACACTTATAAGTTTTTTCTGCCATGCATCCTCCTTCTATACTTGTTTATTTGCCGCTTTCGCAAGATTACCAGTGTGATTATAAGTCTAACCTTTAAGAAAAAACAAGTAAACAGATTATTTCTGTCTGGAATTGTAAAAAGTTTGTTTCAATATCTAATAAAGACCATCCCTTTATATGTAGAGTGATTTTTAATCACGCAGGCTTGCTGATATTCCGATATTACTATTTTTCAAAACGAAAACCGATAGTAAAACAGTGCTGTCTTTTATCTGGAAACTAAAACACCTTGCCCTGATACAGACAAGGTATTTTAGTATGGAGCGTAGGATAAATAGACCGGAGTGAATACCCTACTGGGGTATAGTTTAACACTGAAGCAGAAGGCTGTCAACCGCTTATCATAAAAAATAAGAAACCTTACAAATACGATTCAAATGGTAGTCTTTTAACTATACTCATTGTATAATAATGTCAAAGCTAAAAACTAAGTGGCAGGAGAGCTTATGACTAACAAAGAAAACAATACAATATCAAGGGAAGTAATAATCAAGCGTTTGAAGAGAGTGGAAGGTCAGGTACGCGGTCTGCAGAAAATGGTAGCTGAAGAAAGAGACTGCGAAAGCATCATTACGCAACTGGCAGCTGTCCGTTCGGCTATAGACAGCGCGGGAGCACTGGTGCTGAGTAACTTTATGACCCTCTGTTTTAATAAAACAATAGGAGAAAAACCGGATCAAGAGCCTTTAAATGCCCTGGCAAGAGTTGTCGCTATTTGGGGTCGGGTTAAGATCGGTGACGGCAAGTAGATAAAATAGAACTCTGATTGTTGAGTTGTTGGTGAGATCGATTCTGATCTTATTTACCCGACGCAGCTTTCAATCTGCTTTTTCTCTTAAAAATAAACCAGAACGGCACAGTCGCTACTATGACACTGGCAATTACACCACTCACCCATTTAACCCACGTGTTGTTAGTGGCAACTCCAGGTTCCTCGGGCAGTCCCTGCTCCGAGGGATCGTCCGTAAGGACATACATGACATGCAGCCCCCCGGATTCAGTTTCCCCGTACAGATTCGCGTTTGAATATCCGGAATCTTTCAATGCATGTACTCTTTCTTTCGCTTCTTCAAGCAATGAATCACGTGTGCCGAACTGAATCGCGCCGGTCGGGCAGGCATCCGCGCAGGCCGGTATTTCACCGTTATTTATTCTCTCGGTGCAGAAAGTACATTTCCGGGCTGTGCCGGTATGTTCGTCTTTATGCGGAATGCCAAAAGGACAGGCCTGTATACAATATCCGCAGCCGATACACCATTCCTGGTCGATTACTACCGCAGCTCCTTGATGCGAAATAGCGCCTGTAGGGCATACCAGCTCGCAGGAGGCTTCCTTACAGTGCATGCAGGCATGCTTTCTTGAACCCCATTTACCGTTTTCATCCTGAAATGTAAATAAAGTTGACCAGGTGTTTTCTGCTAACTCAGGAGGATCTTCTTTCTCGGGCTGTATTGCCTCAGGCAGGTTGTTGTAGTTCTTACAGGCAGCGTAACACCACCAGCAACCGATACATCTGGACACATCGATAAGCATAGCAATGTCAGAAAGATTTTCAGGAGAATTATCTATAACTGGAGTAGTCAGTTTCGATGGTAGAAACAAAGCAAGACCTGCTGTAGCTCCGGTCGCTTTTAACAGCTCTCTTCTGCTAAGTCTCATCTCTACTCCTTTTTTTTGATTGTAGTTCGTAGAAGACACCTAAGGAAATGAAGTGTCCTTGATGATCACATCCTTATTGGCTTCCAGTTCGTCAACTCTGACATCATCTTCCGAAAGGAAGATTTCAGTGTTGTAATGGCAGGCTTCACAGCTTTCATTTTGCGGTGTGTTCAGCTGGATATTATGCGGCGTCGCGTATTTCCAGGTCGGTAAAGCATTGAAGAACGACATCAGATTGCTGCCATAATAATCGCAGGTGCCGGTACAGGTGGGCACGTGGCGAAGAACGACGTATTTGTAAGGTCTTTCAGACGACCTGATCGGATTATAACCGATTTCAAAGTCCATCACTGACGGTTCACTGGTGCGGCAGGGTAATCCTGCCTCGTCTACCGATACGTGGCATTCATAACAGTTTTTATAGGACACGGAGTGGCATACCTGGCACTGGATATCACTCAGGTGCTGTGCGTGCTGAGGATTATCAGCAGTATCCGTCCAAATTTCCTCATGACAGTCTTCACATTTGATAGCATTAGGATTATCGTACCTGGTAGTGGCGAGTCCTTCTGTACCGTGCAGAGTATCGTCATGACATTCCGTACAGATCATACTTTCTTCCGTCCAATGAACG
>MGML01000182.1:701-910 GCA_001796415.1 Chloroflexi bacterium RBG_13_46_14 | reverse complement strand
CGAGGAAATCCGCATCCTTAAGGAAGACCTTTTCCCAAACCTCCAACGGAGGGAGCTCGCCACCTCAGCCCTCCCCGCTTGTTTCGCCGGTCTTCTTTTCTTCAACCGTGGCTGTTTGCTGAAGCATTTCTTTATCTGAGTGACAGATGACACAGGAACTGGTTTCTTCTCCCGGAGGGGTGGGAGTGTTGCCACAGCCTAAAACCATA
>MGML01000182.1:0-600 GCA_001796415.1 Chloroflexi bacterium RBG_13_46_14 | reverse complement strand
CGAACCATGATCAGTTCGGAGGGCTTAATTCCTCCGAACTGATCATAAAATACTTCTTTTTATTCCGTATCGTAACCCGCTACAGTGCTTGGATTGAAGCATTTGCCGGCATTTATGGACGGTTCGGAAGACCAAGAGCACATACCAAACTTCAGGCTATAGGCATCATATCCCAGCATCTGCAGTACGGTTGTAGCCTGGGCTGCAGAATGTCCGGTATAGCAATACACATAGACCGGAGCATCCGGATTGATTTTGTTAAGATTATCGGCAAGGCCATCGAGTCCGATATTTATCGCGCCCGGAATATGACCTGCAGCGTAGTGATCTGCACTCCTTACACTGATTATGGTCATATCCTCGCCTTCGGCGATTTTCATGTTGAGGTCGGCAGCCGTGATATATTTCAGCGTAACGGTTTTCGCAGCCGCAAGGAGTATGGCAGCCACATCATTCGATGTAGTATTCTCCAGCTTTGGATAATCGTAGACTCCTGTTGAACTCGGTGCAGTCTCAACATCATAATCACCCTGACTGGTCGCCGCATCGAATCTGGATACATAGACGTCAGGATCATCGGACCAGGAAGACATTCCATGT
>MGML01000181.1:1683-5427 GCA_001796415.1 Chloroflexi bacterium RBG_13_46_14 | reverse complement strand
GGTGGTAACCGTAGAAACTGACGAAGACGTAAAGAAAATTAACATCAACCAGGAAAACTTCGATGTGCTCCAGGTCGTCGAAGTGCCGGTGAACGCGAATGTCGATCTGAGCGTATCAGGTAAGGGTGAAGCGATAGCCCAGGTAGTGAAAAGATATAATCTACCGGAGACCGGTACCGCTGAGGAAATTCTGAAAGTCGACGTGAATTACGATGCTACCCAGGTAGAGGTAAACGACCTGGTAAAGGTGACAGCAAGCGTCGAGTTCAATCCTCCGGAATTCATGGAAGCGGGAATGGTTGTCCTGGATGTGTCCGTTCCTACTGGTTTTGTCCCGGTTACAGACTCGATCATTGAGGTCGTGGAGAATGACGAAAACATCAAGAGGTATGAAGTTGCCGGAAGAAAGGTGATCTTCTACATCGAAAATATGATGCCCGGCGACAGGGTGGCTTTCAGCTTCTATGTCATGGCACAGTATCCGGTAAAAGCGAAGGCTGTAGCCTCCCAGGCATATTCCTACTACAAGCCCGAAATCAGGGGTGAAACACTGGGCCAAGATATGGTTGTAACGGAGGACTAATCGACCTCTATGCGGTATACGGGATTCTCCTGTGAATAGCTGCCCGGGAGAATCCCGTTACCATGCCCTTATTGCACCGGCAGTGGCAGTCGGATTATTCCTTAACCGCCGGAGATTTCTTTTTCTGATATTTAGATACTGGTCTTCACTGTATTTGAATAGGAAGTCCTGAATCAACTGTTCGGTTTATGACAAGAAAAAGCTTCTAAATATCTTCTTTTCATATCGTTGTTTGTGTTATTCTTATGCTGCAATTCTTTTTAATTCAGGAGGTAATTATGAAAGCTGCAGTCTGTTACGAGTTCGGTAAACCTCTGTCTCTGGAAGAGGTAGACCTGGATCCGCCCCAGGCAGGCGAAGTCAAGGTTCGTGTGGTGGCAACCGCTGTCTGCCACAGCGACCTGCACTGCATATCCGGCGAAATACCGGGAAGGATTCCCGGCGTGCCGGGTCACGAAACATCCGGTTACGTTGAGGAGGTTGGCGAAGGGGTTACTCTTGTAAAACCCGGCGATCCTGTGGTACTCTCCACGACACCGTCCGGGTGCGGAACTTGTTATCACTGTACCATGGGTTTACCCCACCTGTGTGATAACAAACCGTTTCTACCACCTCATCACAGGAACAAGAAGGGAGAACTGCTGGCGCCTATGGCAGGCCCCGTAGGAGGTTTTGCAGAGTATACGGTGGTATCTGAAAGGCAGTGTGTGGTTATTCCAGAAGATATGCCGATGGATAAAGCTGCCCTGATATCCTGTGGTGTCTTAACCGGCTACGGTGCGGTAGTCAATCGCGCCGATATCAAGACTCTCGATAGTGTTCTTGTAATGGGCACAGGGGGTGTCGGTCTTAATGCCATCCAGACTGCCGCGATAAGCGGCGCATATCCGGTAATAGCAGTCGACATCCTCGATAGTAAGCTGGAACTGGCAAAACGTTTCGGCGCTACCCATACCGTGAACGCTTCTAAAGAAAAGGATCCTGTTAAGGCGGTGCAGAACCTGACACACGGTAGAGGAGCCGATTTCGTTTTTGTTACAGTCGGCAGCGCTGCTGCTTTGAAACAGGGTTTTACCATGTCAGCCCCGAGAGGTACGACAATACTAATAGGATTGGTTCCCGTGAAGGAAAGCATAAGCTTCATGGCTTTCGATTTTCTCGGAGGAGAACGGAACCTTACCGGGTGTGGCGGGGGTTCGACACGATTAAACCTGGATATTTCACGTATCATCGAACTGTACAATGACGGTCTTTTGAAGCTGGATGAACTGATTTCCGGACATTATCCTTTCGAAAAGATCAATGAAGCGATAGAATCGACTAAGAAAGGCAACGTAATACGCAATATTGTTACTATAGGAAAATAAATAAACAGGAGGAACAATGAAAGCTGCGGTAACGTATGAATTCGGTAAACCACTGGTGGTGGAAGAGATTGAAATGGCGGAACCCATCGAGGGCGAAGTAAGGGTTAAACTTGCGGCAACTGCTGTCTGTCACAGTGATATCCATGATATTAAAGGAGAGCTTCCCGGTAAACTGCCTTTTATAGGCGGACACGAATCTGCCGGTTACGTCGAGAAAGTTGGTCCTGGAGTGACCGATTTCAAAGCTGGAGATCGCGTAATGGTGACTCTGCTTTCATCCTGCGGGAAATGTTACTATTGCCTTACCGGACTTCCCCATCTCTGCACTGCCAAATTTGCTCCTCAGAAGAACGTACGTCTCAGGACAAAGGACGGGCAGCCTATCGACCAGAAAGGGAAGGTTTCCGGATTTGCCGAGAAGGCTCTCGTCAGTGAATCACAATTGATGAAGGTTCCCGATGATGTACCGCTGGAAAGCGCGGCGCTGATGTCCTGCGGTGTGATCACCGGTTTCGGAGCCGTGATAAACAGGGCAAAGGTAAAGGCGATGGAAAGTGTGGTTGTCATGGGACTCGGCGGTGTCGGTATCAATGCTATCCAGGGCGCTGCTATTTCAGGAGCTTATCCAATAATCGGTGTCGACGTTCTCGATGAGAAAATGGAAAACGCGATGAAATTCGGGGCGACGCACATGGTGAATGCGACCCGTGAAGATGCTGCGGACGCTGTCAGAAAACTGACGTACGGCAGGGGGGCTGATTACGTTTTTATCACGGTGGGCAGCGTCGCTGCTATTAACCAGGGGATGATGCTGGCTGGCACCCGAGGAAATATCGTCGTGATAGGTTTACCTCCGATAAAGGACCAGTTGTGCTTCTCGCCAATGGGTATTATCGCTACTGAAAAACAGCTTACCGGCGCATTTATGGGATCGACAAACCTGAAAACCGATATTCCGAAGATGATAGCTTTATACCAGGTCGGGAAACTAAAACTGGACGAACTTATCACAAACCGCTATCCGCTTGAGAAGATTAACGATGCTATAGAGTCGACCATAAGCGGAAAACCCCTTCGCAACGTGATAGTGTTTGAATAGAACACATAAAAACTATCAGATAATCGATAATTCATTTCTCTCTTTCTAAAGGAGGAGTAAGTAGTATTTAGTAAATCCCTCTCAATCTTTATTTACGAAAGGGAGAAGTTGGTTCGGATATCGATATCAGAATGAGGAGAAAAAAAATGAGTCCGACAAAGGTTCCTGCAAAGGAAATCGTATATAAGAAGATAGTAAACCCGAAAGCCCAGCAGAAATTGGAGTGGGATATCCATCCGCTGGTGGAAAGACCTGAAACGCTGGAAGGGAAGACTGTCTACATTATCAATCAGAGATGGGGCGGTACTCAGGCACATGAGCCGCTGCTTCTGGAGATAAAAAAGTGGTTTGAAGATCATATCCGTAGGATAAATGTGGTCTATAAAGTGAAGCTCGGAAGCTATCACGTAAATGATACCGCATTGTGGGAGGAAGTCGGACAGAAGGCGGACGCCGCAATAATCGGTGTACCGCACTGAAGCACCTGAGGGCCGGCGGTCATCCGGCAGGCGCTGGAAATGGAAAAACTGGGTACACCCGCAGTACCTTTGATGAGTCCATACCTGGTCGATTCGGGTAGAGACGCCGCCTTTGAACTTGGCTGGCCTCATCCAAGAATCGTTTCACTGAGTGAACCGGATGCCCTGAGAAGTGAAAAGGCTATAAAGCGGATTGTTAAAGAACATGATTATATC
>MGML01000181.1:0-1677 GCA_001796415.1 Chloroflexi bacterium RBG_13_46_14 | reverse complement strand
AAGCCGCTGATGGAAGCTCTGGTGACCGCTCTGACTAAACCTCTTACAAAACAGGAGAAGGAAACCGGGAAACTCAAACACCCGGTCGAACCGAGAATACTTTCGGTTACCGGAACGTACGATGAAGTACAGGATTATTTCCATAAGAACAGGATGACCGATGGACTACCCATAACCATTCCGACCGAGGGTAAGGTGAAGGTGATGCTGAATGGTACCAGTCATCCAGCCGATGAAATAGTTGCCGAGACCTTTAAGATGGGATTCACCGAGAACGGCCAGCGTGAAGGCCAGAACGTCACCGTGGAGAAAGTCGCTGCCATCGGAGTGATGGCAGGCTGTAAACCCGAGTATATGCCGGTACTGCTTGCCCTCGTTTCCAAAGGGCCACCATATTTCAGTTCCGCCCAGTCCTTTACCGGGATGGCGGTCGTTCACGGAACGTACGCGAAAGAGATAGGAATGGAAGCTGGCTACGGCGCGATGGGACCGTACAATCATGCCAATGCTACAATAGGTCGTGCCTGGCAGCTTATGGGACGCTGCCTTTGCTTCGCTATTCCCGGCCTGACGATTATGGGTGACTGGGGAAATAATCTCCAGTACAACAGTCTGACATTCGCTGAGAATATCGACAATCCGATGACACCATGGGAACCTTTCCATGTGGAGAAGGGGTACGATCTGCAAGCCAGCGTGGTCAGCATCTGGGAAGGAAGGGGATTCCGGCAGCGCTGCGGTTATAATATACCTGATTTTGCTTTGAAGGTTTTAGATAATGTCGAACCGGAAAACGGCGGCCTGCTGCTGCTTACGCCGCTTTCGATTAAGATGCTGGAAGAGGACTTCGGTTTCGATACACGTGAGAAATTCCGGCAGTACATTTATGAGAACAGCAAAATGACGGTTGGTGAATGGCTGGACTCCGACCAGGTCCAGACCTTCACTATACCTCACCTTGAACTGCCGCCACCCCCGACTGAACAAGGACAGAAGATGCAGCAGACAGTGAAGGAAAGGCTGAACCTGCCGCCGGATACGATTGTGCCACGATTCCGTTCGCCTTCACAGGTGAATTTCATCACGGTCGGTGAGGGCATGATTTACTTCGTAGCGGGTGGAGACTTCGATTGCAAGCATATCGTTGATATAGACCAATGGCGGTAAGGAGAAATGAAAATAATCTTGTAGTGCTAAACGATATTAAATACTTCTTCTACGCTCTTGCCACTTGAGAAGCATTTCAGGATTTTCCATCTTGCAGGAAACCCAAGACTCAAACTCTCTTTTTAGGAGTCCAAGCTTTCTTGCTAACATCTGGATTTGGATGTCGTTTAAATCACCTCTCCATGAATACGAAAGCTTTCCTACAGTGTATTCAGAACCTTCATAATCAAGATAGAAGTAAATATGGTGCCCTTTTGAATCTTGTGAAGCTCCTAACTTTTTAATAAAGGCTCTGTGTATATCGTTTACCTTTATACTAATTCTTCACATCCAGTGTTATGCTAAGTCTGTTCTAACAATCCTTCTAGTTGGTATAGAACTTCCTTGTCTATATTACTAAGATTTTTTTTTCTATCTGATAATGAAACATATCTGTCATGTAAGGATATTAAAAAATCTTGTGATGCATCACTTAAATCAATTCCATATCCATCTTCATCTAGATTGCCT
>MGML01000180.1:2815-4902 GCA_001796415.1 Chloroflexi bacterium RBG_13_46_14 | reverse complement strand
TGGCAGTGTTTAGTGATATCTTCCCAGACAGAAACTGGTTTACAGGTCCGAATATAACCATGAGCGTTGAGTCGGCAGTTGAAGCTCAAGCAAAATTACCTCTCGAATCCCATCCCGGTACCCGGTTCGAATATCAGGTCGGTTACCCCGTCATCGGAAGAATACTGGAGATAGTTACCGGTAAAACTCTCAATGATTTTTACGAAGAGCGTATATTCAAGCCACTTAGGATGAAAGATTCCGGTTTTTACCTTTCTGAAGACAAGTTCGACCGATTCCCAACCTGCTACCGCCCCACACCAGCAGATAATGAATGGAAACTGGTTGTTTCCGATAACCCTAAAACAAGTGAAAAGGTCGTAGGTCCCAAGATTTATTTTGAAGCCGGTGGCGGAGGTGGAGGAGTACTCTCTACTATAGCTGACTACTCCCGGTTTGCCCAGATGCTGCTCAATGGTGGTGAACTGGATGGTACCCGAATCCTGGGTAGGAAGACTGTGGAACTGATGACAAGCAGTCATACCGCTGATGATCTTTACATACCACTGACAGGGCCAGGTTTTGGTTTCGGTATGGGAGTAGGCGTCTATAAAGGCTGCACACCTCCTCTGATACGTTCTGTCGGTACTTTTGGATGGAGTGGGGCAGCCGGCACCACTTGTATGATTGATCCCAGAGAAAAGCTTATTTGGCTATGCTTTACTCAAGTTATGATGCATCGAACTATGCCAGGTAATACATGCCATGAGGATTTCGAGCGGCTTGTCTACCAGTCCCTAATATAGGGTTAGGTAAACAGGAACCATTGTTTTCGTTGATCGTCGCTTAAGTTTAGATATCTCCCGGTATTGAATCCCTCTGGCTCTTAGTTATTTCTTCGAGGGTGGTGGCGGCGGTTGCATCATATCCACCCTATGGAAAGCTTCGCCTAGTTCGTACGCCTCATTTTCAGCCTGTGCCTTATAGCGGTCTCGCATTCGTTTCGTTCTTTCCGGTGATGACTCACCATACTGACTCTTGTGACAATGCAGGGCAGCCATTTTGACCTCGAAGGTATCAGTGATATCAGAAAAGTAATTTGGGGCGTCCGAACCCCAAAACAAAACCTCTTTCACCTGGTGAAGTTCAAGACCTTCTTTAAAATATAAATCCGGGAACGCGTATAAATTCCTGGCGTAGAGGGACACGGCGTTCATCACCACCTGCCCGGTATTACGATGGTCAGGATGTGACCTGTAGCGTCGCTGAAAGTCGGTAGTCACTACCACCTCAGGTCTGTACTGCCTTATCAGGCGAGTAATCTCTTCTCTGAATTCAGGTGTATCTGCCAGAGTCTGGTCTGGGTGATCCAGAAAGATAACATTCCTTACCCCCAGCAATTCAGCAGCGGCTCGTTGCTCCTCATTTCGTATTATTACCAAATCCTTAGGCTTTATCTTTGAGTCATTGGTACCTTTGTCACCATCTGTGCAGATTACCAGAATAACGTCCTTCCCTTCACGCTTCCAGCGTATGATGGTACCCCCTGCGCCGCCCTCAGCGTCATCCGGATGTGGGGTAAACACTATTGCATAAGCCTGTTCAGACATTGGTTCAAAACCTCCTGAATTTAAGATAATGATTTATCAGTTTAAAGTATATTTCAACCATTTTCCCTGAGCTATAGCTGTTTCTAACCGGCTGTTCAGGCAAGCTCTAAAGTCACAGCGTTTTTGCGGATTTTATATTTGCCCGCTTTCGATAAATGTCTGGGCCACGTACTATTGAGGTACATCGACAAGTGTGTGTTTATCAAGAATGTTAATCTCGCCAATTGTGGAACCGGGAATATTTGCATGGTAGGCTATTGTGCCCACCACATCAGCAGGCCGCACTCGATGGATTTTTCCAGCGCTGAGAGTCAGTCGCACCATTCCTTGCCTACCAGAACTATTAGCCCGGCTGCGACCATTCCCTTTATTAAAGTTTTTGAACTCACGCCGCGTTTTCTGTGGACGTCCTTCGTGGACTTCACTGACAGGAGCAATTGGGCGCAGTTTCTCCTCCCCCCGGGCAATTTTAAGGGCAATTGCTGCAACCTGAAGCTG
>MGML01000180.1:2401-2763 GCA_001796415.1 Chloroflexi bacterium RBG_13_46_14 | reverse complement strand
ACATATAATTCAGGGTCCTCCGGCAAATCGTAGTTGAAAACATGTGAAATATCATCAATATCCAATCCCCGGGCCGCCACATCCGTAGCCACCAGTACTTTTATCTGATTATGCCGAAAGCGATTCAAAACCTGTTCCCTGGTCTGTTGGCTGAGGTCCCCGTTCAAAGCTTCAGCAGGAAACCCCCGTCCCATCAGTTCATTCACCAATTCGCTTGTACCAACGCGAGTCCTGACAAATATGAGGGCCCTGGTAATATCTTCAATCTCAAAAATACGGGTGAGAACAGCCAGTTTTTCTTTTTGATTAACCAGGCAATATTGATGTTCAATCGTATCAACGGTGAGATGCTCGCTTTTAAT
>MGML01000180.1:2250-2377 GCA_001796415.1 Chloroflexi bacterium RBG_13_46_14 | reverse complement strand
ATATTTCTTTGAGATGTTCCTGATTTCCGGCGTTATGGTAGCCGAAAAGAGAGCGGTCTGACGTTCTGACGGGATTGAACTGAGGATGGTTTCAATATCCTGAATAAAGCCCATGCTGAGCATTTCA
>MGML01000180.1:2095-2237 GCA_001796415.1 Chloroflexi bacterium RBG_13_46_14 | reverse complement strand
AGATGACGGTGCCCACATGACTTAAATCAAGTACCCCCTTTTTTATCAAATCCATCAGGCGCCCGGGGGTACCTACTGCAATATCCACTCCCTGTCTGAGGCTATTAATCTGGGGGCTGTACGGTTGACCGCCATATATTGC
>MGML01000180.1:1804-1921 GCA_001796415.1 Chloroflexi bacterium RBG_13_46_14 | reverse complement strand
GCCGATTACATCCCGGCCTTCCAGCATTAATGGGATAATTTGAGATTGAATCGGGGTGGGGATGAGGTAACCAAGGTCTGATACGGCCTGAACCAGTTCCGGTTGTAGGCCTAATTG
>MGML01000180.1:159-1754 GCA_001796415.1 Chloroflexi bacterium RBG_13_46_14 | reverse complement strand
ACCATAGACTATTTTGTTAAATGTCCAAGTCCCCACATAGTTTGATTTCGTAAAAATCTACAATCTGACTTAGCCTCCATTTATGTTTACTTTTTTAGGTAAAACCCGCCTAAGGATAAACCGGTGACCAGGACAAAGAAGGCGCCAAACAACAAATAAGAATTAGAATTCAGCTTCAAAGGTTCTGACAGAGCTATCGTAACCACCGTTCCGATAATACCTCCTAGTAAACCCAGCCATACGGACCCTTTTTGGTGAAAGAGCCTTTTCATCAGTAATAAACCTACAATTATCCCCGTGGGATAGCCCACCAAGATGCCACCGATGGCCAGACCAAGCGCCCCGAATCCCTCGGCATCGCTGCCTATGATTCTGCCGCCGATAATGGCACCGATTATAGCGAATATGATGCCAGTAACTGCCAAGACGAAAACCTTAATAATAAACCGAATCTTTTTACCTCCCCCTTTCTAAAATATGTGTAAATTCATAATCCTATGGTGATAGGTCAATTAACTTTTAATAATGTAGTAAATTTGACGCTTCCCAGATTCTTCTAATGAAATCATTGCGCTGGATCAGAGTAACTCTACGTCATAAAGTTACCCCAGCCCAACGGACGGATTATCTGAAAAGGATACCTTGAAAATGCCAAGAGTTTCAACGTAAAATCCACATTGTGGTGTGGTAATCGATTAAAGAGAGGTTGGATTATGACTATCAGTAGTCATCCGTGGCTAAAGTTGCTTGTGGGAATAATAGCAGCTATTTTTGCCGGAATTATATCTAGTTCGTGGGGTTGGGGCCTAGCAACATTTGCTATCTTGATGTTCATTTTCATTTGGGTAGCCTCGTGGATATTTGGAGGTCGTTTTAAAGGTAAGGTGGAAGTGAATGATGAATTGGAGGAACTCTTATACAAATTAAAACGCATTGGTTCTTTAAAGAATGCTGTACCTTTTGACGCTCGTGGTTGGTGTAATAGTTTGGGTCTTTACGTGCAATTGAGACAAACAGGAGATGCGGCCCGATTACAAGCAGGAGGCAAACTTGAATCTCGGATAGATGCTTGGTGTGGCGATGTTTATCAGAGCACTGGCGTCGAATGGAAAGTCAAGAAATATGACCCTGGTGATTGGGAAAAGTTGGTTGACCCGACACGCGAAATTGCAGAATGGTTGTTTGAACATGAAGGTCTCCCTAGTGAGTATAGGGATTCTTTCACTGGAGCCATCGAAGTGTTTAAGAAGGATGACCAGTTGAAACTACCAGATATGCGGACTCACAAAACTATTAAGTATATAGCCGGCCCACTTATAAGCGAGGATATGCTGCGGGAAGTCGGCCACCACATTATGTTTGAGGAAGAAACGAGAGTCACCATTGACAATACAGAAGAACTCATTCCAGCGGGAACAACTTTCAGGCAAGCCTATGACCACAGCACAAACGGCATCTGGCGCAATAAAGTCAGGATGGCTCTCATGAAAGAAACGGCCAGAGGCAAAGAACAAGCATGAGGCAAGCCAAACAAAAAGTCATTAAGTGATATTTCAAGAACTATTATGTCGGTCCTCTACCCATGGAGACGCTGA
>MGML01000180.1:0-104 GCA_001796415.1 Chloroflexi bacterium RBG_13_46_14 | reverse complement strand
TCATCACAGCCTGCTTCAACCCTAGTGCCTACCTCGACATCCGAATTGCCGACGCTCACGACGACGCTTACTAGGCAAATCTCCGTAATGCAGACACTTACACC
>MGML01000179.1:11485-19423 GCA_001796415.1 Chloroflexi bacterium RBG_13_46_14 | reverse complement strand
TGTCGTAACGCTTTCTTTCTCCAATCAAGCCACCTTTCTTAGGTTTGGCTGTTACCGGTAATTCAATGGTATCCCATGCGGATAATACCAGCTCCTTCTTTTTGAATTTGAATTTCAAACCTTCATCCAGGTCTGTCGCTTCCAGTTCAATACGCGCATCGCTCGTGCCTGTGTTGCTAAGTCCGACTCGAAAAGTTCCCTTTCTTCGGCAGGAAATACGATATGGGGCAACCTTGAGTTTATATTCTACCGAAGGGAGCACCTGGATTTGCCCGGTGACGATAGTAGCTTCATCAGGGGCGTTCTGAGAGCGCACGGTAACCGCAAACGGGTAGCCCCTTGCCTTGACTCCCCTGTTTTTGGGTGGGTTGAATGATATCTGCACCTGTTCACTGGCCTGAGGCATTAATGCGATACTTGAGGCTGAACGGCTGTACCAGGCTTCATCCAATCCTTCTAATTCCACGATAAATTTATCAACGGTCTCCCCGAGGTTTTGCAATTGTACCAGGGCTACTTCCGGCATACCTCCAGCCTGACAAGAAAACTCAGATGAGGATAGAGATACCCTGATTCGTTCCGATGCCTTCGCCTTGGGAACAAGGCGAGGTTCAACATCAATCTCTTTGTGTACGCTTCCATATTTGTTACTCGCTGTGAGAACATAACCGGTGGGAGTGGAGGGCGATAATACTTTCTCTCCCTGTCGTTCAACAACCTCGTTATCCAGCTTCACTTCCCTGGAGCGTTTAACGGACCAGCTAAGCTCAAATTCGATTCTATCATCGGTTTTCGCTTTAAAAGTACTGATTTCCGGCGGCTTTTGAAACTGCGAAGAAAGTATGCGCGGTAGCTGTATGCGGGGCAACCTTATCTGTGGTATCATTCTGTACCAGGCTATGCGCTCCAGTTTACCTTCAACATTCTTACCTTCTTCGGCCTCCGGTTGTATCGCCAGCACCTGAAACGTAAAATCTTTGTCTCCACCAAAGAAAGACATCCATCCCAGGCTTACCTCCAGAGTAGCTTGTGACTGACTGTTAGGAGGAATGGCTAAATACTCGGGTTTCAGGTGATATCGAAACGCTCCATGGGTATCGCTGACTTGAAGTTGCAGCTTAGTCTCGCTATCTCCGGGGTTATCGATCGCTATCCGGTAAACACCTCTCCTGCCGGTAATGCTCTGCGGAGAGATGCGTATTTCCAGCTCCGGAACCGTTTGAATTTCAATGCTCATGTCTGCGGCAATCATCTCTTCCGGGTTCGTCTGAGAGCTTACCTTGATACGGAAAGTGTAAGAGCCTGCCTTGATTTGATCCGCCTTCGGCGGCCCCAGAATGATTTTTAAATTATCTTCGTCATTGGGAAACAGGGCAACACTGGAAACTGGAATGGCATACCAGTCTGCGTCCAACCCTTCGATGCTAATGGTCAACTGGTCGATGGTTTGCCCCAGGTTACGCAGGTTAAGATTGGTCTCAACTTTGTCTCCAACTCTGGTTACCAGAGAGTTAGGCACTGCGGTAGCCTCGATTTTATTCGGCATTTTTGCCTCCCGTACTGATTGTATAATAGATCCTGCTATCAAAAAGGCTATTGTCCAGCTTTCATTATGCAAGCATATGTGACAATGTTCATTCCTATTTCAAAGGAAGCACGAATGATGTCACGGGACAACGGTGTATCCTGATGTCCACCCTGCCATGCGCACCCATAATCACTTCCACTATATATCATTTGACCCCCGGCGAGGAGCATTGCCGGTTCCACTCCCTGGGGAACCTCGGCAAAAACATGACAAGCCGAAAGCAATGGATGACCGCGTGTAACAATCTCCAGCTTGCACTTGAGCAGGCTGGCAAGCTTGTTAAAAGCCAGCCCGAACTCTTTAGAGCTTTTTGATGATGTCCCTTGTTGCCCTTCAGCGCATCCTTCTCCAAAAATAACCCCGCCCGACTGTAAAAAATCGCTGAGAGCGGCGTTTTGCTCGTCAGTTAGCTCAAATCTGCTGATTCCGGTCAAATATATTATAGAGTGTTGTTTGACCTTCTTGTCCAGCGCAATATTCTCGACAAGGCTGGCTGCGTAGTTACCTTGCCGGTTTATCCCTTTAACAAGGTTCTGCAGCCCGGCAATGTGCAGATCCCTGCTATCTCCCGATAGAACTGCGTGCCCGATGGTAATATTCTCTACAGGGCGGCTGACAGCTTCTTTAGCCTGAATGGGAACACTTTCGTGAGAAGGCGGTTTTTGTACAGGCGGTATTGGCAGCTGTGTAACTTCTTTCCGGAAGCGAAGGTCGATTTCGTTCTTTCCGGGTTGAGATGCTTTACCGGCATCCCGGATAGCCTTTTCGGCAGTGTCAAGATTTATACGGCATAGCTCCAGGTAAGGCTCATCGGGTAATTTTTCCCTTTCCTGTATTCGATACGCCTCTAAAATCCTTGTCGGTTGTCCACCCTCTGGAGGCTGGTACGGCTCAGCAGGTACCTCTCGAAACTGGATGATGAGATAGATTGTATGATTCTCTCGACTTTGAATCTGGTAATGCTGGATCTCCGGAACAATAATAATGTTACCTTCTTCATCAACTGCCATTCCGGGTTGAATACTCACCGACAGGTCAGCAGGCTTATTGGCGACTACCTTTAGACCACCAACTATGCCGACATCATGGAAGGCCAGCAAATGAAGTCTCTGCTGACTGCGATGGTATTCATGCGCATCGTTCCAGGTGTCACTATCTATCACCAAACCTTGAAACGGGTTGACACGTCTTAACTGGAACCTGGCAATATCCTTAAAGTCCATTTCCTTCTCCTTCCTCTGCTATGAGTGTTTCCTCACGCAGGAGAGAGGTTTTTGATGCTAAATATATTCATCCCTGGATACTTGTTGATACAAAAGAGTCGTTTCATTTTCAGGAGTAGTATCAAGCTCTGTCCGTATGGCCTGACAACAGATTTCGTACCAGCGCATGGCTCGATTTCTATTTCCCAACCGGCTATAACAGCGCATCAGCCGTTTGAACGCATCTTCGCGGCAATTATCCTTAGCAATAATTTTTTGATTATAAATAATGCTTCCTTCGTAATCTTTAATCTTTAGTAAGTAGTCGGCAATTTTCCCAATAATAATGAGGTAGATATCCTTGAGTGTTTCTCGGCGTATCAGTATACGGTCATCATAAGGTTCGTCTTCCAGATAATCGCCCTTATATAGTGCCTCTGCCATTTCAAATTCTTTGATTGCGGCAGTGAATTCTCCTTCTTTCTCCAGTTGCCTGCCTCTAGCCCAGTGATGCTCGAACTGTTCTATATCTATCCATAATTCAATTTTGGGGTTTAACTCGTAGCCCCCGGACTTAAATACGACAGAGGGGAAATTATTATTCTGGTCAAGAAAGTGGTTAAGTATTTTTCTGAGGCCATGTATCGCCACTTTCAAATTGTTACCGGCTGTCTGAGGATTACACTCAGGCCATAAGTATTCTATAATGACATCCTTGATAATGGTTTCTCTCGGTCTGGTCATGAAGAGCCTGAAGAGAGATTTGGCATTCGTATTCTGCCAATAGTCTAATTTCCTGGTGCCAGAATATATCTCCAATTTTTCAAAACAGCATACTTCCAGCTTTAACGCATTGGAGACTATCTTATATGGAATTGATTCCCCCAAAATGACTTTGCCAATTTGGGCTGAATTAATACCCGAACTGACCGAGCTAAGGCAAAGGGTTTTATACCCTCCGCATAACAGAAGAGCCTGTGCAAGTCTTCTGTTGGCTACACGCTCTCGTTCAGACAAGGCTTCACATGCAATTTCCAGTTGTTTTCTTACCGACTCATAATCGTTTTTAACGAGCCTCAATAAACTAACAGTGTCTTGCCAAGGGCTATTGTTATTTACGTCCATTTGGTCTTGCCACGCCCTACCAGATTCTTTTTCCTATAGTGAACTGATACATAATTGAAAGTTATCTTTTCGTTAGGAGTAGCTTTTTCCCTTGACCTGCCGACTCTGGAATGCCTTAACGTTTTTCCCTTACTACCTGAATATTCACGATTATACACCAGTATCTTTTTAAAAACCACTATTATCCATTAAATTTTAAAAAAACTCCTGCCGCTTTATCTACCCTGTAACCTTGCTGTATTAACAGTCAGAAATACTCCATTTGAATAGTAACTGAAAATTAATTCAAGATTAACTAGAAATTTACCAAAGCCTGCTATAATGCATTCGAATCTATTATGAGCAAGTCTATTTCTAGTCTAAAATGATATAGGGGAGGAATAATCCCGCTCAGACTGGAGAGGAAACAGACGAAAAGAAAATTTGACAATATCTTTATAAAAGAAAATACTAAGAGTAAACTATATTAGTGAATGATTTCTAATAACCTATCCTGGAACTAATGAGTATTAGCAACTCAGGAGGACGGAGATGAAACGTGAAAAAATCTCAAGAGAAAAAATAGAATTAACGCAGGGTCACCGTCTTAAGAACGATCCTCAACCATTATTCAATAAATCTCCTTCACGGGATGAGACGGACAATACGAATATGGATACTCCGTTCCATCCCAGGACGGAAGAACATACCGCGCTACTTGATAAAGCGAGGACCGGTGAACAGGTCGCAAGACTGCTGTTGCACTTGCAGCGTTCATATGGCAATGCTTACGTTCAGCGTCTTGTCAGAAACAGCAACATCCAGACGAAACTAAATGTCAGCTCCCCCGGTGATAAACAGGAAATCGAAGCCGAACAGGTAGCAAAACGGATTGTCAGTATGAGTCGGGCTCCGGCCGGTATTCAGCTTCTTCATGAGCATAGTGACAGTAACTCGTCAGTTAATTCCGGACTGGAGAGCCGCTTGTCTGGCAACCAGGGTAGAGGTACTCCATTGCCGGATGATGTAAGGGCTTATATGGAACCGCGCTTCGGAGTTGATTTCGGCAGCGTCCGGCTGCATACCGATGCCGAAGCGACTCAGATGAGTCACGAACTGAATGCTCAGGCGTTTACACTGGGTCGGGATATCTACTTTGGAGAAGGTAAATATAATCCCGCTGCACAGTCTGGTAAGCATTTGCTGGCCCACGAATTGACTCACGTTGTTCAGCAAGGAGGGGCAATTAAAGAAGCTGACCGGACGCCAGCCTTCGGGCAGAGTCAGGACCGGTCTGAGATAAAGGAGGAGAGCAGGCTTGCTGAAGATGGTGATACAGGTGCAGACACCGCTCCCGATTATGATGCTCCGATTGATACTCAGGTCGATATTATTCTGGAAGAGCACACGTCCGGGGGAAATGGGCGGTCAGGCATATCAAGACAGGAGACAGCGGTCATTCAGCGTGATGACACTGTAACATTCCCCTCGTGGGCTACGATAGCTAGCGATTCAACAATTACGTCAGAGACGGAGAGCGCCTGGCAGGAAACCTTGGATGCTACCACCGAGACCACGCGCCGAGAGCAATCTTTTTGGATACGGTGGAATTCACAATCAAGCGCATTCTCGATCAGCCAGAAAAGAACGGGCCCATTAGTTACAGATGCGCAAACAGCAAGCGTCAGCCCCGGGGCTAAGCCCCCTGATTCTGGTGATGAGTACACTGTCGGATTGTTTCACACTCACACTCCAACCAGGTACAGGACTTATGGAAGAGGAGTAGGACCCTCAGGCGTAGATATAACGTATCATGACAACAATGATATTCCCGGTCTGGTGTACGATTATGTAGAAGACAAAGGCGGCACAATACCAGCTAAGCATCCGCTTAATGCGGGAGCCCAAGTGTACGATTGTGGACCGGACCAACGCACACCTGATTAACGTGTTTGAGGCTGGGTGAAATAAGATGATAACACAAGATGAAGCGATAGGAATTGCCAGAAAAGAAATCGAGGGCAAAATTGAGATAGAAGAAAATGCACCGATTACCGCAGAACTGGAAAACAATCAGTATATTGTGACATTCGGTTGCATTTTACCCCCCGACACTCTGGGTCCAGACTACGCGGCACGGGTAACTATCGATGCCATTTCCGGGAAAATCGTGAACGTTCTGGCAGGCACTGACTGATTACGGCACAGCAATTGTAGTAGATAAGCTTTTCCAGTATCAGGTTTTCCCATATACCTGAGAATGCCTGCCTCGGTGTTAACGTTGCCTTATCTGCAATGTATAGATAGTATGGGCAGGTTTCTGTGAATCTATAATCGATTTGACTGTATCGATATCAACTTTACTAGCGGCGTCAATTTCCAGTGTAACCGTAAAATGGTTTCCCGCTCCGGCGCTGCCAATTTTTGTATTAACTCCCAGTTTCGTTTCCTCGCCGAGGCTCATGCCCGGTATATACTCGGATATTTCGGGAACATTGCCTGTATATATTCTCAAGTACTCCGAAAGGCCTCGTTTCGTCCCCCGGAGACGGTGAAGTAAAGCGGCGGACTTTATCAGTTCACGCCACCTTTTCACTGTCCAGCCCGGGCCAGGTTTCAAATCGAGCCAGCTTGCCAACCAGGGAACCAGAGATTCCGGCGTTATCATCGGATCGAAGTATATCTCCAGGTTATCAACGGTACGTTCAAGAGGACCCATGATATCTTCGAATATATTGAGATACTGCCCCATGAACTTATCGTCTCGATACAGTCCCGGCAGATAGTCCAGATATCGGCTTTCCCGATGAGTTCCGTTTTGACTATTTACACTTGGCATAGATGATTCCTTTTCCGTTTTCTCGATAATCCTCAAACACTAACCTGGTCGTCTTTAAAAGTGTTGCACCCTTTATTCTATTGGGATAACCTCATGTTTATGCGAGCAAAGCAATCCATCATAAGGTACGGAGATTTTACTGGCTGCATCCTTTCTTTCTCCGGTAGCAGGGTCGACAGGGAAAATCCTGACCTCATCGATATAGTCAACATTCTGGATGCCCTGAAGACAGGCAAGAATCTCGGACTGGTTAAGGCTGCGCCCGAACGGCCAGCCGGTACTGTCCGCCCCGCCACATATCGGGTTTACATAATGGTAAAGCCGTTTTTCAATATCAGCGATGGCCTGCTGTTGAAAGCCTCTCATAATCCTGGCATGTACTTCTATCGCGACGTATAAATACCTGGGGTCTCCAAGTTCAAGCCGGGTGCCAAGCAAACGGCGCTCATCCAGAAAGGCAGCGACTTCTTCTCTGACCTTTCTTGGTAAATCCAGTTGTTCAGGAGATATATATCCTTCGAATTCCGTTACCCGCGGTACCAGCAGTACACGTACAGTTCCGGCTGAAAGATTCCTGGAGTCGGCAACGTCACCCGGAGCGATGCTTTTCGCCCGGACGATATTCCGTGATGCCTCGACTGCCAGATATTCGAAGTCTTCCCTGGTAACCGCCGCGGTGTTAGTTCTCAAGATATGAGGCACTCTCAGTTTCGCCAGTTCCAGCTTTTCAGCATCGATGCCATCCATAGCCCTTTCATAATTCTTTACCGAGTCGATATAAGGGATAGAGGATTTCAGCACGGTGATGGTGCCTTCACCGACATTGCCGATGATGCCACCACCGGAACGGTAAGAGGAAAAACGAATCAACCGCCCGGAAGGTGGTATTTTACCATATTGACGTTCTTCGCCTGACGGTTGCTTAATCGAAGGTCCGAACCGGATTTCCCCGGTATTATCGTCCATGGTGAAATGCCTGTCGTCAGGGTCTGAATCAGCGAAATCAGTTACCTCCTGCCACGATTCGTATTCCCTCTCATTCTCTGTCTCTACCTGTACCGTCTCTCCCTGCTCCCTGGCCAGCACCGGGGTATTAAGTAGCTGGAATACCTGCCCGGGCTCGCCTGAACCGGTACCCAGCAGCTCATCAGTAATTCTGAAGGATTGACTGGCAGGCACAGTGCAACCGATACTTTCCGAAACAA
>MGML01000179.1:3400-11348 GCA_001796415.1 Chloroflexi bacterium RBG_13_46_14 | reverse complement strand
GCATTGTTTTCTTGCGGCACTTCCTGAAATACAGGTACTATCCTATCAGGGTTTTTCAGTGCGGAATATATATCGGAATATTCTTCGTCGTTGACTGTGGTCAGAGCGTACGACAGGCTGGGCAGGACAATAGTAAAAGCCTGGTCGGTAGTAAAGGAAACAGCATCCTGAGTCTCCGTGCGCACCGTAGCTACCTCGGTTCCCTGCGGAATAGTAACCTGTTCCGGTTGTGCGGCGGAGAGACGGAACGTCATGTTGACCTTCGCCGGTTTCGGCGGCTCCAGACGGATACCAATCATCTCCATGAACTTTATGTAGTTTTTTTCAGGGACACGGTTTAACCGGTAGAGAAGCATATCGACTATCCAGGCAAACATCTCTATCAGGGTTATCCCCGGATCACTCAGATTGTAATCCGTCCATTTCGGGCAGTACAACGGGATTCTACTCCTTGCCTCACTGACAATGTCCTGAAATTTACGGTCATCTAAATTGGGCGTTTGTAGAGACATAATTACCTCCCCGGAATAATGTAAAACGGATATACCAGGTTCCTTTCATCATTGGTTGCCTTAATACGATATTTGATGTTAATAAGCAGCCGGCTGGTATCGGCAGGGTCAGGCTGAGGGTTTATCTCGAGTACTTCGATTCGCGGTTCCCACCATCCCAGCGCCTCCTCAACGTAATGGGCGGCCAGTCCCCAGGACGTAGCATTGTTCGGAGCAAAGACGATTTTATGAATATCACAGCCGAAACTGGGTCGCATATGCCTTTCGCCCTTAGCCGTGCTCAGTATAATACGAATAGATTCAACAATATCGTTTTCGTGCTGTGATAAAGAGATACCCCCGCGGCCGTCGACCCTTAGAGGGAATGACCAGCCTACTCCGAGATTATCCTTGGTTATATCAATGGCCATAAGTCATCACCTTTCATATCTATCAGCCGATGAGGACTGTACTCACGGCTATCACCTTACCAACCGGCATGTCAGCCGGGTCATTGCATGTCATAGCTGTATCACCGCTGCGGGCGGCTGGTTTGTTATTAATGAAAACAGTAGTGCTGCCCATCATTATTTTCCCTTGATTCATTGGCGGCTTCTGAAACGGTCCGCCCTGGGGAATATGGGGCGGTGTGTTCATGGCAATGCTGTTCACTGTCGCGGCAGGCATGCCCTGAATCTTGACATTAGTACTTAGCCCCTGTTGCAGAATCCCCATGAAAGGGTGAGGTAGAGGAGTTGGTACCGGAGAACCAGGTGGCGCCGGTATCATGATTATATGCGTATCGGTACCCACAACCTGGTCACCCTGTTTTGCAGCTGGCTGTCCCATATATATCCCTCATTAGTTCAGGTTAATCACCGCTCCCTTTATATTTGTCGGACCTGAGGCGTTGACGTCCACACCGGCATTACCCTTTAATGTAGCCTTGCTGTTTGCCTCCAGGTTAACATTGCTGTTCGCTTTCATGGTGGCGTTGGAGGTCGCCTCCAGGTTGATATTTTTGCCCTTTATCGTCACATCATCTTTGGTTTCCATGCTTATCGGGCCATCGGTCTTAATCGTCAGAGTGTTTTTTGACGAGTCTATTTCAATTGAGTTTTTTCCGGTTTTATCGATAATTGTGATTTTTTCTTTACCGTCACTATCGTCCAGGGTAATAATATGCCCTGAGCGGGAGCGAATAATACGCTTCTGTACTTTACCGCTTTTAACGATACTGCTGCTGTCCTCCGGCGGTTTGTCTTTACCATTCCAGAGCGAACCAAGAATGTAAGGTTTATTAATATCATCATATTCGAAAGCCACCAGGACCTCATCATCGATCTCGGGAATAAACTCAAAACCTCTGCCCGAACCGGCCATGGGTGTGGCCAGCCTAACCCAATCGCTCTCAAGCTGGTCGGTTATCGTCGGGTATTTTACCTTGACGCGGGCAATGCCGTCCGGGTCATTGTTGTTGGTCACGATGCCAATCACTACTCCATACGGTTTATTCCCTGGGGTTTCCAGCAAATCGGTCAGCGTATTGGAGCGGTGCCCGCTGACTTCGAAATCCGTAACGTAGCCTGACAGATCACGGCGATGAACAGCACGCGTTATGCGGTAACGCCCGGAGAATCTTTTGCCAACCCCCTTAATCTCCACCTCAACCCCGGCGCGAACCTTAGGGTTTCCAAGGCACGAGCCCTCCGCCTCGACAAACGCGTGACAATGGTCGTCAAGGATAGATTGAGCAAGTTTCTCGGCTTCACTTTGTGACCAGACCGGTTGATTATTCACGATTTCCTTGCCCTCGGTCCCCCTTAAATTGAAGGCGATTTTAGCAGCTTTTCCACCGTGATTAACGTTATTGACCGTGGGGGTACCCCTGGGAGTGGTCGATTTTCCGATTATGGGCTTCTTTTGCTTAACATCCCAGCCGTGGACTTCAACGTCTTCAACCTGATCAGCGGCAGTGAAACGGGCACGAAAATTCATAAGGTTTTTGCCGTATTCCAGAGTTTCTCTTGCGCCGGTAGCGCTGGGTTCCCGGCAGAAACACAGTTTACCGTCCTGAAAATAAAGGTAATAGCCGATTCGCCTGGCCCTTTCCTTGAGGAACTCTATATCTGTCTGGCAAACCTGAAAAACATGCTCGTGGACTATGCTGGTACTATCCGTTTGTGCACTGAGGCCGGCTTCCGAAGCTATCTTACTGACGATATCGCTATCGGTACATTGTATAAAAGTCCTGGTTTTTTTACCTCTCTGGAGGCGATGGGTTTTATCATAACCCCGTATTATTACATTAGTAGCCCCTTCCTCCGTCATTTCAGGCTCGATGGCAGTAATTTCTCCCTTGGTAATGAGGCTGGTGGCGGGGCGTGAGCCTTCTGCCTCTTCCTTTCCCAGAATATCAACTTCTTTTCCGATGGCCAATTCAGGGGAATCCACCCATTTCAGGATTGTATCGGCGAGATATATGGTGAACATATCCGGCAGATGCAGACTGGTATCAACAACAAGTTCCTTCAGGTCGGCCATCATCTCTGTCGAGGCGTTTTTGCCGCCGATTTTAAGATACATCTGAGACATTAATTTTGTATCTGCAGGCATAAAAATACTCCCTTAAGGCATCGGTACAATCGCTAACATCTGGCCCGGCTTGAGTTTCATCGGGTTATCAAGGTTATTATTATCGGCAATCAAACGCCACATCGCGCTGTCACCGTATTCTTCGAAGGCAATCCAGTCGATAGTATCCCCTTCTCTGACAACCCGCCGTTTGTAGCCGGGATTGCCCCTGGTGGTGGGATTCTGGCCAGGGTATTTCCCTTCTTCTTTAGCCTGGAGGAAATCAACATCCAGGGTCGCCCTCACCGGGATGCCGTTATCCCGGAAAAGGGTAAATTTCTGTGAAACGCTGGTAATAACAGCTTTGAACGACCAGGTGGCTCCCCATCGGAACTCGACCATCGGGGGTCGCCCCTGAGTGCTGTTCATGTCTGTCAGGTTGGGGTTTATATTCATCAACTTCCATATCTTGTTGGTGGTGGTCCGGACATCTCCACCGGTGGCATAAGTATCGAAGAAGAGCTGCATCCTGAGCGTGATAGAACCACCCCCACTGAACTCCAGAGATGGTACGTTCTGCCCTTTTACCATCTTGCTGGCCCAGGTATTTCTCTTGCTGAAGGTATATTCATTCGGATTGAAGAGGCACTGTACCTCTTCATTAGTGTCCAGGTTTACCAGCTTCGCTTTTTCCATTTTATACGCCTTATTCCTTCATTATCGGGGCAGCATGCGTTCTCTCTCGATCATTATCATACGTCTGATGAATGGATATATTTCACGTGCTATAGTCCTGTAATCCGCCGTCTTTTCTTTACTATTTTCGGTACTGCCTTCACTAGAATCCGCTTCGGCAGTTCGCGACGTACCGGTCGGCGGCGTTTGGGTAGACTGAGTATTTTGCGTTAACCGTAAGGTCTCCGGTTCCCCCTGTATTTGACCGGTACGGAGGTTCTCTTCCTGCTGCCGCATGACTTCAATCCGGGTAACGGGAGCGAGGGGCAAATCAAGCGTATGATTGGCAGACCCGGCAAAATCAGGCATGGCGGTGGAAATATCTCCGTCTAATATAGCCTTACGGGCGATTCCCGTTCCCATCGCGGTTTTAACCTGTGGCGTCAATGGCAATTTATGCAGCGGCCTGTAGCTGCCAGAGCCACGCATGTATAACGGTTTGGGTTCATTATTCTTTTCAGGTCGGTACTTGCTCTTCATCTCAATTTGTGTCTCATCAGCATGGTATTTGACGGGTTCTTGAGGCGAAGTCTCATCAACAGGGTGTTGGGTGGGTTCCTGCGGCGGTTTCTCGTCGACACGGCGTTGGACAGACTGCCGGGGGAGATCTCCATCGCCACGGCGTTGAACAGGCTGCCGGGGGAGATCTTTATCGACACGGCGTTGGACAGACTGCTGAGGGGGATCTTTATCTCCGCGGTATTCAATTGGTTTTTCAGGCAGGGTCTCGTCGATGCGGTGCCGTACCGGCTGCCGGGGTAGCGTCCGGTCAATACGGCGGTGGACAGGCTGCTGAGACAGGGGCCTGTCGACACGGCGTTGTACCGGCTCAGGAGGTAGAACCACTTTACGCGGGATATTTCCGACAGAAGGCAGTGACTGCTCAATTCTACGGGCAACCTGGGGGAGCTTATCGTCGAATAAATCAACAGCCCGGTATGTATATCCAGTGCCTTCGTCAATACCACCACCTCCGGTAAATGTCGAATTTTCTCGATTCTCTGATTGGACTCTCCGGCTTTCATGAAGTATCTCTTTCGAGTCTTCAATACTGACATCCCTTGTTCCGATATTGTTTTCATCAGAAACTATGGAAAGGCCTGCGGTTTCCGGCGTCACTACAGGCTTTTCCCTGGCAACAGATATATTCTCCAGGCTTAAAGGTTTATCATAGTCCTTCTGTCTATTTTGCTTAGCGCTGGGATGGGATGCGACGGACACTGGATGTGAAGTTGCCCCACTCTCGTTATTCTGGTTTTTCCTGACAAAGGGCAGTGACTGCACAATTTTTCGGGCGACGCGTAAGGGCTTTACATAGAATAGCTCTTTAACCGGATATGTATGGCTGGTGTCTTTTCCGGTGCCATCTGTTTCCGGAATATCCGATTCTCTGGTGTTATTGCGTGATACTATTGATCTTTCCTCATGTTTGTCTTCTTTTACGGTTGAAGGACGACCGGTTGTTTCGTCGATCCTGGCCTGCTCGTTAATATAACTTTCAAGCACTGCTTCTTGATCAACCACCTGCTGACTGATACTCTTGCTAATTCCGGGTGCGGGATATTGGCGGCTGGCAGCATCTGAAGGAGGGAAGGCCTCGGCAATGTGGTCGGTCCCGACAGGAGTTGCTTTCACGACTACCGGGCTTGGAGTATGCTCCCAGATGCTCCGGGGTGTTTTTCTGGTAATCGGCGGCGAGAATATACGGTCAAAATAGGCTTCAGGTATGTTTTTCGCTCTCATTAATTCTTGTTCATCGACAAGTCCAGGCAATGGCTGCTGTATTCGATAATCAGGAGCTGTGGTATTCATCACGTCGTTCATTTCTTGCCTGACCACAAATTCTGTATTCTCTGCGGCTTCTTCCCGGTGACTTCTTCTTCCGGGTCTGAACCACGGCAGGTCCAGCATCTTATACAAGCTGGATGCCCCGATAGTGGCTGTCCGGCTGATGATGCCAAGCAGGGCTTTCGATACCAACGGCAGCCTGCCGGTCCGGGAAATTGCGGGAACCAGTCCCGCTCTGCCCAGCCGGCCGCTTCCCTCCCATAATCGTTGGAACCGTCGATTCCTTACGGCGAAAGTTGATAAACCGGCGAACAGCCCCAGAGAAGTAAACGGATCTGCTCTTTCCTCCAGGCGTTTTTGCAGCCATGGACTGAGCTTCAGTTCCTCCTGAGCAATATCCTCTTGCTTGTTAGAAAGGCTTTCGTTATCTGCCATATTAAATCCCTACTGGACATTTATGCCGTGGTGCGCGAACTCCAGGGTTTCGATGGCGACTGCCGCCTCATCTGTCTTGAAAGCCGGGCCTGCCCATTTGACCGGAAACGCCTTATCCAGATTCCACCGCATTAATTCTTCCTGGTTTACCGTTGTTCGCAGGGTAATGGTGACCTGGCGGAACTTAAATCCCTTGCCCTGCCTGAGGGCATCTTCCATTTCACGGTACCAGTCATAGAGCTCATTGGATGTAGTAAACCCCCTCTTCAAGGTGACATTAGAGACCTTGGTGCGCACGGGCATCTTGTGGACATATTCATTAAGTCCTCCCTCAACATACTCGAAGACTTCGGTAGACATCTCGAGGCCCGAGCACTCGGTAAAAGCTGCCTCGGTAATATCCCCAACCGCGACGTGGAACTTGAAGGTTGGGAAAGGATCCACCCTTTGAGCTGTCTTGGTTGAACTCTGGCTCTTTATCGGATTTGCCATAATTATCTACTCATAATCAATATTTGCTATTACGTTCCTATTTCCAACTATTCTCAAAGTATATTCCTCTGACCGGAGATTTCCGTCTTCTGCCGATTTATTGAGCTCCGGCCATCTTACGATTGATACCAGCAACGCTCTCTGCCCACTGACGTCGGTCATGGTGCTCCATTTCTAGAATGTCCCTGAGCGGCCAGTGTAAATAATAAGCGATGTAAGCTACCTCCTCGTGCAACTGCTCAAGGGGGTAGCTTATTATTCCCCCGGCTGGCTCAGATCCACCTCTATCTTTTCGTTACACTCGGGACATATCGTTGAGACCATGGTTGTGCCGTTTTCATTTATCTGCCTGTAGAATTCCTGAAGATAGGCAAAGTCAGCTGAAAAAAGGCTCTCGATAATCCCCGTATGCACTTCCGGAAGACTGCCCAGCCTCGTGATTACGCGCGATAGTAGTATAATTGCCAGGTAAGCCTGGTTGGATTTTACGCGCAGGTCACGAAGCGGAGCAATCTCGTCCATGGCTGTCGATAGACGCATCGTACCGTTCTTATGGAGGTTGCCATCACGGTCTACGTAACCGCGAGGAAGGGTAAACTCGAATTCCGTTTGCAGTGTCATTTACGAAACCTCCTAGGATACGCGCGTTATGTACTCGTGCACCAGGGTTAATTCCTCTACACCTATCTCATTACTGTCCGCTTTGGGTGCCGGCCCGCTTATTTTCGATGGCCAGGCATTATTAAAGTTCCAGCGGGCTGTTTCCGTAAGCGTCTGGTCGTACATTACAATCGAACCATTCATACGGGCGCCTTTTACGTCACCATCTTCAACCTGTTTGCGCCAATTCCACATGTCCAGGTTCGATGTAATGCCGCGCTTCAATACGATATCTCCCCATTTTAGCCGGCCGGGAATTTTCAGGATTACTTCATGACCTTTTTCATTCACAACTTTTTGCTCTATTATCTCAGTCTCGGAGCCCAGTCCGCTAACCTCTGTAAAATAGCCTGTGATTTTTCCGCCGCCGATTTCAAGAGCAAAATTAAAACCTACCAACGGATCTTGTCTTGCGGTATCTACCAAAGTTGCCATTGTGTGTCTCCTTCACAGTAAGAATTAGTTCCTATATTTTCCTTTATTCACTTGTTTCTGAGCCGCTGGCCCACTGGCTGATACGGAAGATAACAAACTCAGCCGGTTTCACGGGCGCCATACCTATCTCGATAATAACCTGTCCCAGGTCACGTGTTGCCGGTGGATTATTCTCCGCATCACACTTTACGTAGAATGCCTGAGAGGCGGTAGCTCCAAATAACGCTCCACTGCCCCATACGGTACTCAGAAAGGCAGTGATATCACGCCGGATACGTGCCCAGAGGTCAGAATCGTTGGGCTCGAAGACTATCCACTGCGTCCCCATCTGGATGGAT
>MGML01000179.1:245-3328 GCA_001796415.1 Chloroflexi bacterium RBG_13_46_14 | reverse complement strand
TATTATGCTGTCACTCTTGCCTGTGGGATCAACTACCCTTACCCACGGGTAGTAAACAGCACCGTACTTGGTATCGTAGCCGGCTTCATTCATACGCCAGTCTTTCATTTGCTGCGGCTTTAGACCCGGAGGACAATCGAGGATAGCAAAACGGTCTTTCATTTGTTCGCAATGGGCGATCATGGCCAGCTGTACCGATTTGACTCCGTCCATTGATATGATTCCTGCCTGATACAGGGCCATGAGGTCGGGAACACAAAGCATGGTGGCGTCGTCAGCCACTTCGAAGCCGGACAGACCGGTGCGCTCAGCGGAATCACCGATAATTTCATCACTAGAAATATTTGCCAAAGTGGTTGTTGTTGTCTCAGGCACGGCGAGCTTGTACGAACCAGGGTTGGGCGTACGCTCCTCTATGCTTAATTGTGATTCTTTTTCAGCAACTCGTATCAGCTTCGATTGTCTGTTTACAACATCCACCACGTTCCGGATACCTCTACCTTTTCCAAAGCTGAGGTTTTCAAAGGTTTCTTCGGCACCACCACCGCGCACAATCAGGTTAAACAGTTCTTCGGAAGTGTCCTCACCTCCGGGCTTGGCCACTTCAATGGTAATTTCAGCGCCGGCCGGGCCGGCTTCGAGAGCAGTAATCGACAAACTCTCGATTGAAGCCTGAGAATGACTGGGCAATGCTGCTGCTGCTTTTACTTCAGCCTGCTCTCCGCCACCCGGAAGGCGGGTAACATAACAGCGTCCTCCCCCATTCAGGAAATAACCGAACACCGCGTTAGCCAGGTAGCTTCCGTCTATAAAGCCACCGAAGGTATTGGTATATTCTGTCCAGTTAGGGATAAATGTCGGTTCGTTGACCGGACCCCGTTCGGCAAAGCCTACAAACGCGGCGCAGGCGGTACCCGCTCCTTCTATCGGTTTGGTACCTTTGTCTACTTCTTCAACGTACACACCTGGTGAAAGATATTCTGGCATTTTATTTTCTCCTTTAGTAAATGTTCCTGTTGTAACCAGTTAAAATCGATCCTTATCGATAGTTCGAGGATGTGTTTTAATGTCCTCCTTTCTATCTAATCTATCACCCCCTTTATAACGAAGGTAGAACAACTATTTAATTTCCAGGTCATAATTATCACTGGGTATCGTCACCACCGTTTCCTTGAGCTCTTTACCAGCGGCGATTATCTTGAAAGTCTGCTTTCCGACTTTGATATTGGGGAAGGTATAGTATCCTTCGGCGTCTATCCTGGCGGTCATACCAGCCTCTTTAGCCAGTACTTTGGCATCACTCAGGCCTTTTACTGGTTTTCCGCCCTCCTGTACCAATCCGCCAATCTGTATGATACGCTCGGTATCAGTTTCCGGCGGTTTGACCTCAATAATCTTTGTCTTGACAGTGGGAGCGGTAAAAGCCTTTTCCGTATCGAGTGGTACGGTAACCACATAATTTATTGAAGCTTTTATCTTGTTATCCAGAGCTGCCCAAAAATCGGAGGGATTATTGAACAGCCCATCCGGCTGGGCTGTGCTTGTTTTTATCGGGTATATGTGCTCTACAAGCTCTCCGTACAATACATCTTCCGGCATTTCAGGATAGCGGAACAATGTCGACATAACATGCCAAAGCAGCCTGTGTTCATCGGAGATATCGTTAGCCCAGACTGTTATAAGATAAGAAATATCGATGCGGCTGGGGTTCTTTTTTCTAGTTGCCGTGCCGTCATCGTTACGGTTGATTACCCATTCGGTACCACGCAACTGGTGATTTTCGCGGATATCGTAGAGATAGATATTCACCGTCGGTTTGGAGATCGATGCCGACCATTCCCGGTCCGGTGCCTTAAACTCAACGTCTATCTGTGACGGAGCAAGTTCACCTTTTGTTAGAACCAGTTTTTTTATTGATTCGTCCAGGTCACTAATCATCGGGAACCCTCTCCCTTACGTAATCTTAATACTCGCTTTTTAACAGCTCCACCAGGCGTTCAACATATGGATTTCCCCCAAATTTTTCATCACTTCACCAAGTCTATGTAATCGGCAAATTCATCTTCAGTGCAGAGCTTCCCGGTTTTTTGGTATTCCCGTTTTGTCGCCCGAATAATGTTGCTCATAGTAATAATGTTACCGTTTTGTGCGGCCAGGAAAGCGGCACCCAGGGCTATGTTTTTAATGTTTCCTCCGGTGATACGAAACTGTCTTGCCATGAAAGTAAAATCTATATTGCTGTCCAGGGGTGTCTCAGGCGGGAAGATGCTATGCCAGATTCGATTCCGGTCAGACTCATCAGGAACGGAAAATTCAAGTGTAAAATGCATACGCCGGGAGAATGCATCATCTATGTTCTTACGCAAATTCGTGGCAAGTATGACCATTCCCTCATACTCGTCCATCTTTTGCAGCAGGTAAGATATCTCAATATTGGCATACCGGTCATGCGCATCTTTTACTTCGGAACGTTTCCCAAAAATAGCGTCAGCTTCGTCGAAGAACAGAATGGCATTAGATGTTTGGCCTTCCCTGAAAATGCGGTCCAGGTTTTTCTCCGTTTCTCCGATATACTTGCTGACGACGTTGGACAGGTCTATCTTATACAGGTCAAGCATTAGTTCATGAGCCAGTATTTCCGCCGCCATGGTTTTCCCAGTGCCGGAGGGGCCTGAGAACAGCACATGCAGGCCTTTTCCGAGGGAAAGTTTCTTATCAAAACCCCAGTCGCTGTAAACTCTATGATAGTGCTGGACACAGCCGTAAATCTCCCTCAGTTGCTCGAACAGGTCCGCAGGCAGGATGATGTCCTCCCAGCCGTATTTAGGCTGTATCTTGCGTGCCATGTTGTGAAGTACCTCACGGGACTCGTTACGGCAAAGCGAGGATATGTCCTGTCCGGAAACTGTCTGGTGTCCCGGCTCACGCAGCCGGGACAGGTTCCGGGCATTAATCGCCACGTTGCGTATCTGCCCTCCGGTTAGCTTAAACTTGCTGGCTAAATCACTGAAGTCAACGTCGTTTTCCAGGGCAAGGTCTTTGTCCCAGTATTTTCCCCACAGTTCTTTACGCAAAGAATAGGA
>MGML01000179.1:0-215 GCA_001796415.1 Chloroflexi bacterium RBG_13_46_14 | reverse complement strand
ACGGCCCTGCCAGGTAACTTTGGGACTCCACTCTTTGTTGCCCGCTATGAAAACCCATTTCGGGTAGTCCATGAGTTCTGTCACCAGGTCATCGCCGTCAAATTTAATTCCCTCTTCTACTGGAAAAAGTACGTCGTACCCGTTCAGATACAGCGCTGCGTTCTGCAGTATACCTTCCCGCAAGATAATGGGTAACATTGTTTCCGCGTTTTCCC
>MGML01000178.1:3927-6226 GCA_001796415.1 Chloroflexi bacterium RBG_13_46_14 | reverse complement strand
TTCCGAGTTTTTCCAGTGCCGATGCCAGTCCCTCGGGATATCGAGTATACAGAGCCGAAGACGCATCGGCAAGGTATTCTCTCTTTCTGGATATGGCAAAATAGATAAGCTGAGCAAGAATCGGCGCCAGAATTGCGAGTGCGATTGCTGCTATCATGATGATAAGTTGGGCACCGCCACCTCCGCCACCTCGTGACGAACTCCTGGACCTTCCGCCACCGCTGAAAAGCATAATACGTGAACCGTACCATGCCAGGATGACAATTGTCCCCAGCAATACGCTGGTCATTGCCATCAGCAGCACATCTCGGTTCTTTATATGTGCAATTTCATGAGCAATGACTCCCTGGATTTCATCTCTGTTCAGTTTATTCAGCAGACCGGAGGTAATGGCTACTGATGCTCGCTTGGGATCTCTGCCGGTAGCGAATGCGTTCAACGCAGGGTCATCTATTATGTAAATACTCGGCATATGTTCCAGTCCAGAAGCTATCTTCATTTCCTCGACGATGTTATAAAGCCTCGGGTGGTCATCCGGTCCTATTTTCCTGGCTTTTGACAGAGTAAGGAGAATACTATCACCCTGAAAGTATCCCACCAGACTCATTACAATCCAGATTATCCCGGCAATTACCAGTCCGCCAACGGCGCTGTCCATTAAGGCATATCCGAGCAGCCCTCCGATTGCCAGGAGTATCAGCCCCATGGTGATCACCAGTACTACCGACCTTCTCTGATTAGACCGTATCTGTTCCCACATGTAACTATATTTCCACCAGTAGTATTTTATAGAAGTCAGGTCTGTAATATTTTAATATACTGATAACAATCTTCCCAACCATTACTTCGAAAATGAAGTGCTGTATCATTCTTCTTCACCCTGTCATTCTGAGCGAAGCGAAGAATCTCATCCGATATTCAATGAGATCCTTCGTCCCGACTATGTCGAAAACTTAGGATAACAGCTGTTCATTATCCGGATTCCGCCAGCATATCTTATTTTCATTCTTCATAATGAGTCTTGAAAAGACTCCTGTTTGATTCCCGAGGCAGCCGGAATCCAGGCAGGTAGATGTATAATGGCTTTACTGGACACCGACTTTCGTCGGTGTGGATTTTATATTCTTATTCGGGATTAACTGAAACTTACCTTCGGAGCTTCCCTCTCCGCCGCCAGTGTAACCTCGAAGAATTCGCTGGCCTTGAAACCGGTCACGCTGGCTACGAAATTCGACGGGAACATCTCCGTCTTGTTGTTATACTTGAGTACGGAGTCATTATAATATTGCCGTGAAAAACTTATCTTGTTTTCCGTCGATGTTAACTCTTCCTGGAGAGCCAGGAAATTCTGGTTGGCCTTCAGATCAGGATACGCCTCCACGGTTACCAGCAGCCGTGACAGAGCCTGGCTGAGTTCACTCTCAGCCTGTGCCCGTGCTCCCGCTCCGGCAGTACCCGATATCTGCTGTGCCATGTTGCGGGCATTCGTAACGGCTTCCAGCGTTTCACGCTCATGCGTCATATATCCCTTCACCGTTTCGATAAGATTGGGGATGAGATCATAGCGGCGTTTAAGCTGTACGTCTATCTGCGCCCAAGCATTTTTCACTTCGTTCCGAAGCCGTACCAGACCGTTATAGATACCTATCATCCAGAGTACACCGATTACTATTAATCCCAGTATCACCCATAATACTATTTCCACTTTCCCGCACCTCCTTAAGGTTTACCATACACTTTATGTAAATTACTCAGGTGTTCCGAAAAATTCTTCCAGGAATCCTACCGCCGGATTGTCCGGGTGTCCTGCTGTCCCCGAACTGAACTGGTTACTAAGCTGGACAACTTCCCCCCCATCGAACCATAAGCCATGCCCCCTGTCACAGGTATCTATCAGCACTTCCGGTTCCTTCCCGACATCTTTCTTGTCCATCTTCTTACCGCATATAGGACACTTCAGCTTTTTCTCATCGGTCTTCGCGTCGGGAGAATTCCTCATTTCTTCAAGAAATTCGCCGATACCTTCGGCTTGATGAGTCTGCAGCATCAACTCCAGTTCACCGGAATCAAACCAAACTCCCTTACATTCAGCGCACATATCCAGTTCGATATCGTGGTACTCCACGATAATCATATCCACCTTGCATACCGGACAAATCACGATCTTATTCCTTAAACGTATATTAGAATAAGTGTATGTTTTAGGCTTCAGCGTGTCAATAGGCTGTATTACTCTTTATAACATCACACCGGCCTTAGCCATCACGTACCGCATGAACTTCTGTGTCTGAGGAATATC
>MGML01000178.1:3747-3865 GCA_001796415.1 Chloroflexi bacterium RBG_13_46_14 | reverse complement strand
GATAAGGTCGACTCGATTGCCGGTCCATTTGAGTTCTCCGGTTATACGGTCACGCCCCTCGAACACGTTTTCATCTTTCGTGGATGCATTCCAGACCGTACTCATATCCAGCAGGTTA
>MGML01000178.1:3416-3530 GCA_001796415.1 Chloroflexi bacterium RBG_13_46_14 | reverse complement strand
GTACGGCAAATGATACTACGTCGGTTTGCTCCTGCAAGGCATCCGTGCGTCCCGGCGTGAAGGGAACGGTGACGTCAAAACCGGCATTCTTAGCGGCTCGTTCAACTGCGGTGC
>MGML01000178.1:2352-3132 GCA_001796415.1 Chloroflexi bacterium RBG_13_46_14 | reverse complement strand
GGCTCCTTCAAGGCCGCTGGAGATAGCATCGCCAGCTTTGCCACTGCCGAAACTGCTTTTCCAGCCAAGGCCTTGCTCTTCGATAGGTGCAGCCTCGGGTTCAGGACCAACAAGGGATGCATCACCCGCTCCATGCATTTTCCCGAAGGTATGTCCGCCGGCTATGAGAGCGACTGTTTCCTCGTCATTCATTGCCATGCGCGAGAAAGTCTCTCGAATGTCTCTGCCGGAAGCAATCACATTCGGTTCGCCATTAGGACCTTCCGGATTCACATATATCAGCCCCATCTGCACGGCAGCGAGCGGATTCTCGAGTTCACGATTACCTGAATAACGCTTGTCCCCCAGCCACTCGCTTTCGGTCCCCCAGTACACGTCCTCCTGCGGTTCCCAGACATCCTCTCGTCCGCCGCCAAATCCGAATGTCTTGAATCCCATCGATTCGAGAGCGCAGTTTCCGGCCAGGATCATTAAATCAGCCCATGATATCTTTCTTCCGTATTTCTGCTTGATAGGCCAGAGTAACCGACGGGCCTTATCAAGATTCGCATTATCCGGCCAACTGTTGAGAGGAGGGAACCGTTGGGTGCCGTCCCCTGCTCCTCCACGACCGTCGCCCATGCGATAGGTACCGGCACTGTGCCACGCCATCCGGATAAAGAGTCCACCGTAATGACCGTAATCAGCCGGCCACCATTCCTGCGAGTCGGTCATTAGAGCGTACAGATCCTTTTTCACTGCCTCCAGGTCGAGCTTCTTGAATTCCTCAGCATAGTTGAA
>MGML01000178.1:0-2339 GCA_001796415.1 Chloroflexi bacterium RBG_13_46_14 | reverse complement strand
GGATTACTTAAATTAGAGTTCTGATGAAGAATCTTGAGGTTTAACTGGTTCGGCCACCAGTCGCGATTCGATATACCACCACCGGCAATAGTTCTGCCTTTCCTGCCTGTCACCGGATTCTTGCTGTCTTCATTCATAATGCTTCCTCCTCTTTATTACCACACTTGGGATGATAAGATTATACCAGCAAAATCCTGTTGTCAAGATGTGATATAAATCACCCTTAATAATAAAGGGAGAGTAGTAGTACTCTCCCTTTCTGAGTGTCAAGATATTTTGTTGCTAGTTGTGTGCAGATACCATGATAACGGGAACACTTCCTTTATCAAGTACCGTTTCTGCCATATGATGGGCGGTCCAGTGTTTCAAACCATGCTTTTCAGGCAACGACATGACAACCAGATTACCGTTCAATTCCTTTTCTGCTCTGATTATAGTATCTGCGGTACTTTCACCATTCTGACTGACAATCACTTCACAGGAGACACCTACACCCATCAATTTCAACTTGCCTGTCGTTTCCTTGAGGTACTGGCAGGCATTGTCTTTCATCATTTCCAGTTCATCTTCTTCACCCGAAATATCTACCACACCGCCTTCTACAGGGATATGCTTGACCAGCGGTTTTATCACCTCAAGCAATACGATTTCTGTCGTTTCTGTAGGTTTAATATCACAAAGTAAATTCATCACCTGGTAAATGGCAGCTTCACTCGATCTTGAACCATCCAATGGTATTAAAATTCTCTCCGACATGACATCTACCTCCGTATTTCTATCGGGTCCGTCGCGATTACTCGAACTTCATCACTATAAAAGGGACCAAACCGTAACGCATAATCTGCCGGAAAGTATCTTTTATTCTTTAGTGTCTTTCGACATGGTACTCCTCCCTGCCAGTGGAGTATCGGGAATCATAGGGTACACCTGAAACCAATACTTGTCAAATGTAAAAAACAAGGAGGGAGTCATAATACTCCCCTCTTCAGGTGGTGTTCGGTTTTTATCCTACGTACACTTAACCAAAACCCTTGCATACTGCATGGTCTTATGAGCGTCGATGGCTTTCATAAAATCCTCGAGCGGATAGGTCGGCCCCAGCATAGACTTGAGATCAAGTTTAGGCAAAATATCGACAGCTCGCGGGAAAAGATTCGATTGGCCGAAAACACCCTGAATACCAGCCTCTTTAAACCATATCTTGTGTACATCATAATCGAGTTTAGGATTATCGGGATAAATCCCAAAAAGTATTATTTTCCCGCACCGGGCTATCATGTCAATACAGGGTGGAATCATCACAGATTCGCCTGAAGCCTCGATAATCCGGTCGAATCCGCGTTCGCTTATCCTGGCCGCTTCAGCAACGATATCCTGGTTCTTCGGGTCTATCACATAGTCAGCCCCCAGTTTCAGTGCCAGTTTTCTCTTTGCCTCAACCGGTTCCACGACTGTCAGCTTCGTTGCGCCCTGCAGTTTCGCCAGTTGCATGATGATAAGTCCGCAAGTACCTCCGCCGATGACCATCACGCTGTCACCAATCTTGAAAGGCGCCAGGTCTATTGCTGGTATTGACGCACCAACAACCTCTGTTAGTGTTGCTTCTTCCAGTGATATCGAGTCGGGTAATTTCCATGCCTGTCTCTGGTGAACGGTAATGTATTCCGCCATCATGGCATCCAGGTATCCGTAGGGATAATTATGATTTTCACAGAACGTTTCACGATCGTGCATGCAGTTGTAACAGGCCCCGCAATAACGGTACTGGTCCAGAGCAACCCTGTCACCGACTTTAAGCCCCCGGGCTACCGCACCCTCTCCGAGCTCCTCGATTACGCCGGAAGCCTGGTAACCCAAATGCCAGGGTAATGGTAAAGCAACCTCGCCGGTGATAATGAACGGATCGCATCCACCAACACCACAATAAGCGATTCTTACTTTAATTTCTTCGAAACCAGGATCTCTGATGGGTATTTCCTTGAGAACGGCTTCTCCGTATTTTTCAACTAATGCTGCCTTCAATTCCTCTTCCTCCTGTTAATTATGTATTTATAGATCGACCGGTTGATTAACCTCTGGGATATTAAATCATAACCATTCGGATATATAAAATCAATTTACACTCACCAATATGAATTCATCGAAATATTTGCTTTATCATTCTCTGTCTGGGTATTATTAGAAAAATCGAAGGAGGTTGTGTACATGGGTAAGTATATGCTTGTTGTAGGAATGAAGGTGGCCGATCCCGCTAACGAAGCTGAGTTCAACGACTGGTATAACAATATTCACTTCCCGGATGTGCTCGAGACACCGAATTTTGTGAGAGCTACCCGATG
>MGML01000177.1:11058-15131 GCA_001796415.1 Chloroflexi bacterium RBG_13_46_14 | reverse complement strand
GGTGCTTCATATGCCGGAGTAAGAGCTATGGCATCGATGAAACATGTCGGGCTGAATGTAGCCAGCGATCCTTTTATGGCCGCGGCCACAACGGGCGTCGATGGCGGCCTGGTGATCGTTGAATGTGACGATCCCGGCGAGCATAGTTCTCAGGGCGAACAGGACAACCGCCATTATGCGAGGATGGCAAAAGTCCCGATGCTCGAACCGACCGACAGCCAGGAAGCCTATAAGTTGATGAATTGGGCATTCCGGATAAGCGAAGAATTCGATACGCCTGTACTGGTTCGTTCGACTACCCGTCTTTCCCACTGCAAGACAGTGGTGAACGTTGATAGAGAACGACCTGTCAGCATTAAAAAACCTGGGTTCAAAGCCTCACCTGCCAAATACGTGATGGTACCATCCAACGCCCGTGTCAGGCGGATCGCGATGGAAGAAAGAATAGTAAAACTGCGCGAGTATATGAATGATTTTCCCCTGAACGAGATGATACTGAACGACACGAAGCTCGGTATCATTTCCTCGGGAGTCGGCTACCAGTATGCACGGGAAGTCTTCAAGGACGCATCTCACCTGAAACTCGTTACCATCTATCCTTTCCCTGACAGGTTGATCCGGGAATTCGCAGAGAAAGTAGACAGGGTCCTGGTTATCGAGGAATTGGATCCTTTTATCGAAGAAGAGGTGCAGCGACTCGGTATTCCGGTAACCGGGAAAGAGTTCATCCCGATTATCGGCGAACTCAACCCAGAGATTGTCGAGACCAGGGCTATCGAAGCCGACCTGCTACCTGAAAAAAAGACAACCGCTAACGTTTCGAAATCACCGGTCGCATCACTCCCGCCGCGACCTCCCCTGCTCTGTGCCGGATGTCCGCATATGGCTGCCGAATACTCCTTCAGGAAGCTCGGGCTCGCTGAACGGGATGATACAGAGAATCAAAACGAAGAAAAGTTCGATAAGAACCGGATTATAGTAACCGGCGATATCGGCTGCTACACGCTCGGCGTCTACGCCCCGCTTTTCGCCCTTGATACCACCGCCTGCATGGGCGCCAGTATCGGGCAGGCGCTGGGACTCGAGAAAGCCGGTGTTAAGGATAAAATAATCGCCGTTATCGGCGACTCCACCTTCTTCCACTCCGGGATAACGGCTCTGATCGATGTTATTTACAATCAGGGAACAACCACAGTTGTCATCATGGACAACGGGACGACGGCAATGACCGGCCACCAGGGACACCCGGGCACCGGTATATCGGCCTCACTAACCCGGGTTACGAAAGTTGATCTCGAATCACTGGTTCGCGGTATCGGGATCGATGACGTGAGCGTCGTCAGCGCCTTCGACCTGGAGGAAATTACTTCAGCGGTCAAAAACAACCTACAAAGCGGAAAACCTTCGGTGGTAATCGTCCGCGGAGCCTGTCCGACCCATATCAGGACAAAAGGCACTCCTTATCAGGTCGACAGTGAAAAATGCACCGGATGTCATATGTGCCTGCGACTTGGATGCCCTGCAATGCAGATTACCGGAGATACCGTTGCCATAAATATAGAAAACTGCACCGGATGCGGTGTATGCGCCCAGATTTGCCCCGTAAAGTGTATCAAGGTAATAAGCTGATGAAAAACGAGAACATACTGATAGTGGGAGTCGGCGGCCAGGGAGTCATCCTTGCCAGTGATACCGTTGCCGAAATAGGCATGAATAACGGGTACGACGTGAAAAAGTCCGATTCCATCGGTATGGCACAGCGCGGCGGCAGCGTCGTCAGTCACGTCCGCTGGGGAGAGCGTGTATTCTCACCGGTAATCAAGCTGGGAGAGGTTGATTACCTGGTAGGATTTGAAAAACTCGAAGCGGCTCGCTGGTCACATTATCTGAAACCGGAAGGAACGGCTATCGTTGCCGATGTTGAAATTCCTCCGGCGTCTCTGCTGTCGGCAAATTTGTCTTACCCCACGCATGAAGAGCTAATCGGTATTATCAAAGCCCTTACGGAAAAAGTGTACCTTATTCCGGCAACAGATATATGCAAAGAAGCGAGTAATCCACGGGCATTGAACATGGTGATGCTCGGCACCCTGTCCGTGTTCCTGGACCTGGAAGAATCGATCTGGTCGGGCGATATACGCGGCAGACTAAGACCGGAGTTTATAGAGTCGAGCCTTAAGGCGTTTTCTCTTGGAGCTGAAAACGTTCGAAAAACGATAAATTAATCGGATACAAATGAATACAAAACCGGAAAAAGACTTTGTACAGGAATTAAAGGCGAGAGAAAAAGACGAACCTGTCGCGTCTTTCCTGGATATGAGACTGGTAGAGTTTACTCCGGGTTATGCCAGGGTCAGTATGCCGGTGAAAAATGAATACCTGAATTTTAACGGGTATATATTCGGCGGTATCATAATGTCGCTGGTTGACCAGGCATTCGCCTATGCGACGAACTCCCTGAACTTCCCGAGTGTGGCATCTCAGATAAACATACATTTCATTTCAGCCCCGGAAGTTGGCGATGAATTGATCGGCGAATGCCGCGTGCTGAAGAGCGGAAGACGGGCGGCTGTATCCGAGATGACTGTGACAGGGAAGGACGGAAAGCTGATAGCAAAAGCTACCGGAACGACAATTCCTATAAATGATACCGGTAATCGGTGAAAACCCGATAAAGCCTGCCCTCATTCAGCTTTGACAAATTATTCCCGATTATAGTAAGCTATGCGATAATTATGGATGTAAAGTCGACTGTAAAACACGGGGAACGCAAATTCGTCTTTACCAGGCGCATCCAGGTGCGCTTGAGGGGCGGATAAATCGTTAGCCGATTAGTATTAATGAATCGATAAAAGGTACCTCTCAAGCAGGGGTACCTTTTTATGTAAGACTGTACGATACAAAAATGAGTATAAAAACAAGAGAATACCTACAGACGGACAGTTACAATAAGACGATTCCCCAGCTTATCCTTCAAAATCGTGAAAAATGGGGTGACCGTCCGGCTATGTGCATGAAGGAGTTCGGAATATGGCAGCGATACAGCTGGAACGAGTACTGCGAAAAAGTGAAGTATTTCTCCCTTGGGCTTATATGTCTCGGACTGGAAAAAGGAGATATCGTCTGTATAATCGGCGATAACGAGCCCGAGTGGTTCTGGGGAGAATTTGCCGTTCAGTCCGCCGGAGGAATCACCACCGGGATATTCGTCGATTCGATACCTTCAGAGGTTAAATATATCGTTACCCATTCCGGGGCGAAGTTCGCCATTGCCAACGACCAGGAACAGGTAGATAAATTCCTTGAAATAAGGAAGGAAATTCCTGAAATCAGGAAGGTAATCTACTGGGATCCGAAAGGTCTGAAAAACTACGACGATCCCCTTTTGGTAAGTTTCAATGAAGTACTGGAATTGGGTAAAGAATATGAACGGTCCAGTCCCGGGCTTTTCGAAAAGAACGTGTCCGAAGGGAAAGAAGACGATATTGCCTTCATTTATTACACCTCGGGCACAACCGGACTCCCCAAGGGGGCTGAAATCACCCACCAGGCTCTTATCAGCACTGCCCGTGGTTTTATCAGTCGCTATCCGCTGGACAACGATGACGACCTGATATCGAACTTCCCCGCCGCCTGGGTCGGCGACAGTTTCTTCGCTACCATCCCCCATCTGCTGACCGGCGCCAGAATTAATTTCCCTGAAGAACCGGACACCGTCGCCGAGGATACCCGTGAAGTCGGTCCGAATTTCGTTATCTACGGCCCCCGCCAGTGGGAAAGCCTGGTCAGGGAAATCCAGGTCAAGATGATGGACGCCCACCCGATAAAACGGTTCTTCTATAACCTGTTCATGCCGACAGGCTACAAGCTGGCTGAACTCGGATTCGCCAACAAGAAACCAGATCTCTTATGGAAAATAATGTCGTTCATTGCCTACTATCTTCTTTTCAGACCGCTGAAAGACCGGCTGGGTTTGAGTAATGTCAGGTTCGCCGTTACCGGAGGTTCGGTTTTAAGCCTGGACACCTTCCGCCTTATTCATGCTATAGGCATAGAGTTAAGACAGAACTACG
>MGML01000177.1:9488-10981 GCA_001796415.1 Chloroflexi bacterium RBG_13_46_14 | reverse complement strand
GATACCGAGGTCAGGGTCACCGACGAAGGTGAGATGCTGGTGAGAAGTAACTCAATGTTCAGCGCTTACCTTCATAATGAAGAAAAAACGCGTGAAACTCTGAAAAACGGCTGGTGTTATACGGGAGACGCAGTCAGTGTTAATGATAAAGGTCACCTTATATTCATGGACAGACTCGACCACATGGGTGAATTGAGTAACGGGACCAGGTACGCTCCCCAGTACATCGAGGGAAGACTGCGTTTCAGCCCCTATATCAAGGACGTGATGGTAATAGGCGGAAAGGACAAGGATTTCGTTTCCGCTATTATTAATATGGATTTTTCGATGGTCGGCAAGTGGGCAGAACGGAACCATATACCGTATACTACGTTTGTCGACCTGTCTCAGAAGGAGCAGGTCGCCGACCTTATACACAACGATCTTGAACGGGTTAACAGCTATTTGCCTGAAGGGGCACGAGTACAGAGGTTCGTGCTGCTGCACAAGGAATTCGACGCAGATGAAGCCGAGTTAACCCGGACCAGGAAGCTGAGACGGGAATTCATGGAAGAAAGGTATCATAACCTGATTAGCGGTATTTACGGAGACGGGGGTGAGATTAAGGTAGAAGCCGCCGTAACCTACCGTGACGGTCGAACCGGCACGGTGACAACGAGTATTCGCGTCTGGGACATTTAAAAAGCCGGGAAAGGATTAATTAACATATGTCGGAATTCCTGCAATATACGATGACAGGTCTTACAGTAGGGATGGTATACGCCCTGATTGCCCTGGGATTCGTACTGGTCTGGAAATCAAGCGGCGTAGCCAACCTGGCACTTGGCCAGATGGTACTGCTGCTGTCATGGTTTACCTACGGAATGATCGAGTCCGTCGGACTGCCCATCTGGCTGGGTTTTATCGTCGTGCTTATCTTTTCTCTTGCCCTGGGCTGGGTAGCCGAAAGATTCATTCTTCGTCCCCTGATCGCCCAGCCGATTTTGTCACTGATAGCGGTAACCCTGGGCATGGCTTTTGTTTTCGAAGGAGTAGTACACCTTTTATGGCCAAGGAGTGTCGGTGCCCTACCCCAGATATTCCCCGACGAACCAGTACATATAGGTACGGCGGTGGTCTCTCAGGAATATCTCTGGGCGGCAGGAATCTCACTGGTTTTGTTCGGCCTCTTATCTCTGTTCTTTAAGTATCATAAAACCGGAATTGCGATGAGAGCTACTGCGGATGACCAGATGGCGGTCCAAGCATGCGGAATACCGGTGACACGGATATTCTCATGGTCATGGATGCTGGCCTGCGTTCTCGCCGCTGTCGGTGGCATACTTATGTCAAGCATCGGCGGAATTACCTTCGGACTGGTGGAAACGGGATTCAAGTCATTCTCCGTTGTCATACTTGGCGGACTTGATTCTTTCACCGGAGCCATAATCGCCGGGCCGATAATCGGTCTGGCTGAGAACCTGGGAGGAGGATACCTGTCCCCGTTAACATGG
>MGML01000177.1:5413-9436 GCA_001796415.1 Chloroflexi bacterium RBG_13_46_14 | reverse complement strand
TCAAACCGTATGGTTTATTCGGTGAAGAGAGAATAGAGAGGATTTAGGAGTATTGGATCTACCGGCAGGTACCCGTAATTATACATACGCGGCAGATATGGCGCTTTTCCGCACTAAGACCCACTGGGCGATGCTTATACTGCTACTGGTGGTACTGTTCACGCTTCCCTTGTGGATGGGCAACCGGTGGCTTTCTGTATCCAACCTAATCCTGATAACGATAATCACTGTTACCGGACTTAACATCCTCACCGGATACTGCGGTCAGTTATCCATCGGCCATGCCGGTTTCGTTGCCGTAGGCGCCTACACCTCGGCAGTACTTACCAGCAGGCTGAACCTGCCCTTCCCGATTGGCTTTATATCCGCAGGTCTTGTAGCAGGTCTGGTCGGCCTTTTGTTCGGTATACCGTCGATGAGAGTAAAGGGATTCTACCTGGCGATCAGTACCATCGCCGCCCAGATTATTATTATCTGGGTGATCGAGCATTGGACAAGCGTGACCGGAGGTCATAACGGTATGATCGCTCCTGTCGCAACTATCGGAGGTATCAGTTTCGATAGCCAGACAAGCCAGTTCTACCTGATACTGATTATTACGATTCTGGTGATATTCGGCGCCAAGAACCTTGCCAGGACGCGTATCGGCAGGGCTTTTGTGGCAGTAAGAGACAATGACCTTGCCGCGGAGGTTATGGGAATCAATCTTTTCCGGTATAAGCTCCTCGCCTTTTTCATCGGTTGTTTCCTGGCCGGTATCGCCGGTTCGCTTATGGCTCATTGTTACTGGGGTTCTCTCAGCCATGAGAACTTCCCGGTGACAGATTCCATATTATGGGTTGTAATGATAATTATCGGAGGTCTTGGTACGACTATCGGTCCGATCTTCGGCGTCCTTTTCATACGTCTACTGGAGCAATTGATAACCTACCTTTCTCCAGTGCTTGAGTCCGCGTTCGCTTTACCCGCCGGTTTTACCACTGGTATTGGACCTGTCGTGTTCGGGCTTGCTTTAATCTTATTCCTTATTCTCGAGCCACGGGGACTGTCGCATCGATGGCAATTGTTTAAAGCATCATACAGGCTTTGGCCTTTTTCATACTGATGATATAATAGGTCTTTACGGAGAACGCACTTATGTGATTTATATATATGCAGTAAATCCCTATTAACTGAAAGGAGAAATCGAAATGAACTTGAAAAGACCTTTGAAAATTACCCTGATAACCTTGATGGCATTAATCATTGCCGCGATGCCTCTGCTCTCAGCAGGCTGCGGTGGTGACGAAGACATCGAAGAACAAGCATCGGTAACAATCGGTTACAGCATCTGCTTCACCGGCCCCGCTGCTGAAAAAGGCCGTCCAATGGGTGACGGCAAACTCGACTGCTTCAAGTACATCAACGAGGAGCTTGGCGGTGTTGCTGGAGTTCCAGTAAACGTAATCTGGCGTGATAACAAGTATGATGCTGCAACAGCCACGACGATCGTCAATGAATTCATCGATAGCGGCGCTCTGCTTTTCACCACCTGTTCATCCAAGATGATGATGGCTTCTGCGGAAGTGGCCAACCGCGCCGCGTTCCCTGGATTCGCCGTGTTCAGCTCACCGGTACTGACCAATCCACCGAAGCATATCTATGCTCAGATGCCCGACTACGGTGACGACTGGGCGGCTTTCGCCAGGTATTATCTCGACAATATCTGGGAAGGTTCAGGCAAGCCGAAGATGGCTCTACCCCTGCCGAACAACACGACCGGTTCGGGAGCCAAAGACGCAGCCGATGCTCTTGCTGATGAACTCGGTATCGAGATTGTCGCCGTTGAAGAGCACACCGCGACCACGATTTCCGAAATGGAGAGCATGACGCGTATCAAGAAACTCAATCCGGATATTCTGTATATCTCCAGTACTCCCCAGCCTACCTCGATCATCGTCAAAAACGCGGTAGAGCTGGACATTTACCCCGGAATTGAGATCGCCTGCGGTCATGCCAGTTTCACCAGCGTGCTCGTCGAACTGGCCGGTGAAGATGCCGAAGGCGTGTATGGCGTCTACCCTACCGTGAACTGGGGAGACGACGTCCCGGCTATGGAAAAGATGACGGAATACTGCAAGGCGAACCACCCCGAAGATTACGGCAACATGGACTATATCACCACCTGGGCCGAATCGCTTATCGTAGCCGAGATACTGAGACTTGCCATCGAACACGTTGGTAAAGATAACCTCGACCAGTTGACTCCTCAGATTGTCGAAGAATACGGATTCAAGAAACTGAAGAACTTCGACACCGGTGGTCTTCACGGACCGGTAAGCTACGTTCCGGGAGACAACCGGCTGTCCAAGTCGGTCAGGATATTCCAGATACAGGACGGTGAACTCATCCCGGTAACAGGCTGGGTCGAAGCGCCGTTAATTCCTTATTCGTTTGATTAGTTAACAACCGGAAATCACAGGGGCGCTTTAAACAGCGCCCCTGTCGGGAGTATTTTCTGTATGCTTAAACTAAATAACATTGAGGTGACATACCTGAATGTTGTGCGGGTTCTGCACGGTGTCTCTCTTAACGTGGAAGACGGCCTGATTGTCGCCCTGCTGGGCGCCAACGGAGCTGGGAAAAGCTCTACGCTCAAAGCTATCTCCGGATTGCTTCACGTCGAAGAGGGCGAAATCACCGACGGCAGTATCGAGTGGGACGGAGAGAGAATCGATAAAAAAAACGCCGAACAGATAGGTAAACTCGGTATTATCCAGGCACTCGAAGGACGCCGCGTATTCGAACACCTGAACACGGAAGAGAACCTGATAGTGGGAGGATACAACCGGTCCGATCGTCAAAACGTGAAACGCGATCTCGAGATGGTCTACGAATACTTTCCCCGTCTCAAGGAACTCAGGCATAATATCGCCGGTTACCTTTCCGGCGGCGAGCAGCAGATGCTGGTCATCGGCCGGGCGATGATGGCTGCTCCCAGGCTGATGATGCTTGATGAACCTTCTCTTGGTCTCGCCCCATTAATGGTCGAGGAGATATATAATATTATCAACCGGTTTAACTCCGAGCAGAAAACGTCTGTCCTGCTGGTTGAACAGAATGTCAGGATAGCCCTGAGCATCGCCAATTACGGGTACGTGATGGAAAACGGGCGAGTCGTTCTGGACGGCTCCGCCGACTTCTTGAGGAACAACGAGGATATTAAGGAATTTTACATGGGTCTTTCGGCCGTCGGCGAAAAGAAAAGCTACCGTGAAGTAAAACACTATAAGAGGCGTAAAAGATGGCTGTAAATAAAGGCGACTATTTCGATGAACTCGAAACGATGGCTCCTGAAGCACGCCGCAAATACCTCGATGAAAAGCTGGCCGCCGCAGTCGAACACGCCTACAGGAACGCCCCTGCCGTAAAAAAACTGCTTGATGGTTGTAGGATAAGCCCCGGCGAAATACAAACGGTATCTGACCTTGAGAAACTCCCGATTACACGTAAGACCGACCTCATCGACATGCAGAAATCTACCCTTCCCTACGGCGGTATCCTTACCATACCGCCGGAAAACGTGGAACGTGTTTTCATATCACCCGGTCCCGTCTACGAGATACAGTCACTGGATATAAAGTGGTTCTCGAAATCCTTCTGGGCAGCCGGATTCAGGAAAGGCGATATCGTGATAAACACCTTTACCTACCACATGTCTCCCGCCGGAATACTGTTCCATGAGGGCATCCGCGACTGCGGGGCTACCGTGGTCGTTGCCGGTACCGGCAACACCGACCTCCAGGTCCAGATAATGAAAGACCTGAAGGTTACCGGATTCGTTGGCACTCCCAGCTTCCTGATGACGGTGATAAAAACCGCTGAAGAGCAGGGGTATAACTTTAAAAATGATTTCAGGGTAAAGAAATCCTGGTTTACCGGCGAACCTCTTTCCCCTACGATACGTCAGACTCTTGAAAACGATTACGGGATATCCACGTCACAGGCCTATGCAGTCACCGAACCCGGCGGTGCTATCGCCTA
>MGML01000177.1:1911-5121 GCA_001796415.1 Chloroflexi bacterium RBG_13_46_14 | reverse complement strand
CGCTGAAGATGCGAAGACCATCGTTGACGAACGCGACTGGAGTTAGCTGAGGGATTTAACTCCTATTTTTCTTTACCGAGATAAGCTGAAATCACGTCCGGGTTTGTTTTTATCTCGTCCGGTGTGCCTTCGGCTATCTTGACACCGAAATCAAGCACGGCAATCCTGTCCGCCAGGTCCATGACCACTCCCATGTCATGCTCGATGAGCACAATGCACTCCACTCCGTCTCTTAACACCGGTGTATCCGGATAGGTATCTCCCTGTCCTTCGAATATATCGACGATAAACCTGGCGATGTCTTCCTTCTCTTCAAGGTTCATACCGGCCATAGGTTCATCCAGAAGCAGCACCTTGGGTTCCAGCGCCAGCGCCCTGCCTAGTTCCACCCTCTTACGCATCCCGTAAGGGAGTGATCCGACTACCTTCTGGCGTATCGGCTCGATCTCTAGGAAATCTATTATATCCTCTACCGTTTTCCGGTGATGTATTTCCTCTGTATGAGCCCATCCGAAATACAGGCTGCCGGTTAGCACGTTCTGTTTCATAAATATGTGCCTGGCGGCCATGATGTTATCCAGTGTACTCAAACCGGTATATAGCTCTATATTCTGGAATGTCCGGGCCAGACCAAGTTTCGCCGCCTTGTCCGGCCTGATACGGGTTATCCGCTGACCGTCGAAATATATGTTCCCGACCTGGGGTTTATAGAAACCATTGATACTGTTCAGAAGGCAGGTCTTTCCGGCGCCGTTCGGACCAATGATAGCGAATATTTCCCTGTTATTAATGGTCAGATTCACCTCACTGAGGGCTTTAACGCCGCCGAATGAAAGGGAAAGGTTCTCTATTACTATTCTCGGTCGTTTTTCGGTCTCCGTACCCATAAATCCTTCTACAACCACCCTTCTTCTGCCTTTAGTTGGTCCCGGTACTGGTTAATCCTGGTACAATCCGGTCCCTCGCATTCAACCGGCCTGTACCCTCTGTTTGGTGATCCTTCCTGCCTGTCCTGGTAACCGGTACACTGAATCGACCAATCCTTTTTCACGATTATGGTGACTTCCTCACCCGCCGACTCACAATAAATGGTTTTTGCGGTTATCTGCCAGTTGACCATCAGATATCTTTAACACCTCGTTTGAATAGAAAATGTTACCATTGTTTGTGCTTTAAATTCAACCTGTAATAAACCATAGTGCTAAATTCCCTCTTTCTCGATTTTACGGCATTTCTATATGTTATGTCAATTTCACCGGATCCTAACGGTGTAATCCATGAGACAGGTCAACCAGCCAGTCCAAATGGTATAATATAATTAATATAAAACACTGATGGAGACGGCAATATGGATGAGATCGATAACCTGACGTTTATTAGTAAGCCACCGCTTCGGAGTCCTTACCTTGTGTGCGGTTTGAACGGCTGGCTCAACAGCGGTGATGTAGCTGTAGGCGGTATCAAGTATCTTATCGAGCAGTTTAAGGCTACTCTTTTTGCTGAAATCCGTACCTCTCGTTTCCATGTATACCAGATTCCTGGTGTGCATAATGCCCGTCCTGTATTTACCATGAATGATGGAGTTATAGAAGAAACTGATTTTCCAAAGAACCAGTTTTATTACGCTGGCAATCCCGCTTCTGACCATGATATCATCTTTTTCCTCGGAACTGAGCCGAATCTTTACTGGGAAGAATACGGAGATACCGTACTTGCTTTAGCTCGAGACTTCGGAGTAAACCGGATATATACCTTAGGTGCCATATACGATCGGTTACCATACAACCGTGAACCTAATATAACCTGCACCTGCACCAGTGCCAAAATCAGGGACGAGATGGGAAAGTACAATGTCATAATGTCCAGCCGGGAAGGTATGGCCACTATTAACCTTATGCTCCTGCACTCTTTTCAGAAGGGCGGCCTTGACGGTGTAAACCTGACAGTCAGGGCACCATATTATCCCGAATTTAATATCGGTCTCGATTACAGTCCCAGATCCGTGAAAGCGGTTCTCGAAAGACTCGATCATTTGATGAAGATGGAATTAAATTTCGAAGAGCTTGACAAAGCAATAAGTGAAATAGAAGGAAAACTTGACGCTGTCAGGAAGAAAAATGCTGAATTCAACTCATATATGGAAGAGTTGGAAAAAAATTATACTGAAACACCCTATCAGGAGCCTTTTGACATCTCACCGGATGAAGCGTTACGATTCGCGGAAGAACTATTGAAAGACAACAGAGACCGGAAAAAAGACCAATAAGAAACATCCATACAGAGAAACACCCGCGATCCCTTTGATTGTTTCTGTAAAAACTGCCGCAGGGGAACGTCAAATCTCGTCAAAAATAAAAGGGGGAATAAACTACTCCCCCTTTATAAATCAATGTTAAGCCTTTAAAATCTTTGTGTCTCAGAGCCTTCTCAGGAAACGACTGCATCTTTATTTCGAGTTTCTGATTTCTTGGATCCCAAAGCTCTGATGGTTAAATCCAGATCAGCTATCTGCGATTCATATTTTTCCTTTTGTAGATCCTTTTCTTTCGCTAATATTTCAACCCGTGAGTTTAGTTTCCTGGTTTCCGCCTTATACTCATTATGCACATCATTTAGCTGTGTTTCGTGCTTTTCAGTCAGATTTCTGATTTCGACTTTATGCTCATTGTGTATGGATACTATCTGCTGTTCGTATCTTTCTTTTAGCTGCTCTTTTTCCCTGGCCGAGGTATCTGCCAGTATCTCTTTTTCTTTCCCCAGGGATTCGATTCGTAAGGTTAGATCCTGTATTTCAGCTTTGTGCTTATTGTTGACCTCAGCTATTTGTGATTCATGCTTTTCCTTGAGCTGTTCCTTTTCCTTGGCTGACGTTTCAGAGAGCAGTTCTTTTTCCCTATCCAGGGCATTTATGCGTAAATTGAGATCTCGTATTTCAGCTATATGCTGATTGTTAATCTCAGCTATTCGTGATTCATATTTTTCATTGAGATTTCTAATTTCCACCTTGTGCTCGTTATTGATAGAAGCTATCTGTTGCTCATATCTTTCTTCCAGTTGCTCCTTTTCCTTGGCAGAAGCATCAGCCAGTAGTTCCTTTTCCTTTGCCAGGGTACTAATTCTTGAGTTAAGATTCCCTATTTCGGTTTTATGTTGATTGTTGACTTCAGCTATTAGCGATTCATGCTTATCTTTTAGTTGCTCCTTTTCCCT
>MGML01000177.1:581-1892 GCA_001796415.1 Chloroflexi bacterium RBG_13_46_14 | reverse complement strand
AACTCCTTTTCTTTATCGAGCGCCCTTATTCGCAAATCCGAATCCTGTACTTCAGCCCTATGCTGGTTTTCAACCTCGAATAATTGTGATTCGTATTTTTCATTCAGGTTGCCTATTTCTACCTTGTGCTTGTTTTTTATATCAGCTATTTGTGATTCATATTTATCTTTAAGCTGTTCTTTATCTTTAGTCGATGTTCCGGCTAAATTCTCTTTGTCCTTCACAAGAGTCCGAATTTGCGATCGTAAACCGTCTATGTCTGCGAGTTTCACAGTAATGGCTTCTGAATTGATTCGAGATACTTTCAGGTCCTCTCCCATTACTTCGGTCAACTTATGCATAAACTCGTTTGAGTCGGTCCTTAATTCTCTATATTCTTCTCCCAGAATTCCAATCGCTCTTCCCATCAGGTCATCGTATCGCCTGTTCGCATTGTCACGCTCTTCTTCCAGGTTCATTATGTAGGCTCTCAGGTCTCCTACTTTTCCACCGTACTGCCGGCTTAATTGACCATAAACGGCAACGGCAACTCTTTTCGCTACCGATTCACCATATCCGCGTATATCACTGCCTCTAACACCTAAAATTTTATTAAAGAATTTGTTTTCCTGTTCTATCTTGTTTTCATAGTCTTTTATCCCGGCATCGACTATTGGATCTAATCCAGCTCCATGATATATCTGGTCCGATAACTGCGTTTCTTCAATCGATAAGTCTTCGACTGTTGCCAGGCTGGTATTTGTTTCTTCTATGACTGTAGTTTTTTCTTCCATCTTTTTAACCTTCCTTGTTTAGTCTGTATTTAAAAATATTTCGTTATTCGGTTCGCTTAACCTTATCAGCATACGCATCCACTGAAATATTTAAAATTATATGACTAATTTTATGAATAAAATAATGAGAAAAAGTGTATGGTTTGATTGACTAACTATTAATATAATCGTACTTTAGTGTAACTACGTTGAGCCGGATGATTCGAGCCAATGATTAGTTTAGATCTCATAACTACATTACCACCCTTCAGACCGGCCTTTCAGGTGGCGGCACAGCGGGAAGGATCCGTTATCGGAATAAGAAACGGGTCCGAAGTTAAGTCTCCGAACCCGTCTTTGTTTCTGGTGGAGGCGGGGGAGAGTCGAACTCCCCGTCCAAAAGAGGCTACCCAGAATATACTACAAACTTAGTCGACTCTTTATTCTTGCCGGAACAGACCTCTGCCGACCGAGTTCTGCCTGGCAAGTCGATTTTCTCTTTCGCCGCCCTTATCGACGTCCGGGCAACGGCACCCCGGCTTTTCGTCACCCAATCCCG
>MGML01000177.1:0-549 GCA_001796415.1 Chloroflexi bacterium RBG_13_46_14 | reverse complement strand
ACCTAATTTTTAGGCGGCAACTAATACTGATTCTTCGTCAGTTATTTTTGCCACTTGTTTTATGAGGGTAGCGGCACCTCAGCCTGCAATCCTGTAGCATACCTCCCCTGTCGAACCCGCGCGCCCCCTTTTATTTCGCACCTGCCCCGGATTTCTGACCGCGCTTCTTCACCACCCGTCTGATCTCCCTGTCGGAGTCCCTCCGGGCTATCATTTCACGCTTGTCATACAGCTTTTTACCCTTGGCCAGGGCTATCTCCACCTTGGCTATACTGTCCTTGATGTATATTTTCAGGGGCACCAGCGTTAAACCCTTCTCGGCAAGTTTAGCGGTCAACCCGGCGATCTCCTTCCGATGCAGCAACAGCTTCCTCGGCCTGGTAGGTTCGTGACTCATGTAACTGGCGTTATCATATCTAGCTATGTGGGCATTCAAAAGCCACAGTTCGCCCTTCTCTGGTCTGACATAGGCATGTAACTGGCGTTATCATATCTAGCTATGTGGGCATTCAAAAGCCACAGTTCGCCCTTCTCTGGTCTGACATAGGC
>MGML01000176.1 GCA_001796415.1 Chloroflexi bacterium RBG_13_46_14 | reverse complement strand
AATATGCTGTGGATAATGATACCGATTAACTTCGCCATGACGGCAGTCTTGATATTATTCTGGTCGAAGAAATTCTTTAAGTTAGGATGGGGCAGAGTTGAAGTTTGAACGCTACGGGCTGGGAATAGCGAAAGGCCTGTCGGTAACGCTGGGATATTTCTTCCGAAGGCCTTCGGTTACGCAGTATCCGGATCAGAGACTGAATGTTTCGCGACGGACCCGCGGCCAGGAACTGGTATGGGACCGGCAGAAATGTACCGGCTGCTGCACCTGCGCCAAGTCCTGTCCCCAGGGAGTCATCGAGATAGTGACTTCTACTAACAGCGAGAACAACAAATATGAAGTCGAAAAATACCAGGTCGACACCGGATATTGTATCCAGTGCGGACTTTGTGTTGAGTCCTGCCCCTACCAAGCCCTATTTTTTAGTACCAACTACGAATGTGCAAAATACCGCCGCGGCGACCTGGTACAGAATAAAGAAGATATGATGCTTGAATCAGGAAACAAGCAGCGCAGCGCTTATTTCTATCCTGAACTTGAAGCCGAACTCCCGAGACAGACGCTGCTGGTTGAAAGGATAACCGAAGAAGACTAATGGGAATCGATATTGCCTTCTGGATAATGGCCGTGGTCGGTGTTGTAGCCGCCCTTGGCGTGATATTCCTGAAAAATGTCTTTCACACGGCGCTTTCCCTCATCCTGTGCCTGCTGACTGTTGCAGGTATCTATATTACACTCAGCGCCGACTTCCTGGCAGGAGTGCAGATACTGGTATACGTCGGCGGTATATCCATACTGGTAATTCTGGCAATAATGCTTACCCGCGAGGTTCACCGGGGTAATCTGAATAATAAACTGAGGATCCCGGCTTTTATTATAGTTGCGGTTTTCCTGGGAATCATCCTTTATGCCATGCTGAACACCAGCTGGCCGGTAACCACTCCGCCACCAATGGAACCTACTACCGCAACCCTGGCAGATAAAATGCTGGGTAATAATGGTTTCATCCTGGGTATCGAGATTGCCGGGGCTTTACTGCTGGCAGCCGTCCTGGGAGCGATCGTGCTTGTGAGGGAGAAGTAACGGATGTCCATAGGCCTGGAACATTATCTGGTACTTTCGGCGGTATTATTCGCCATCGGGCTTTTCGGCGCGCTGACAAAGCGTAACGCCCTGGTCGTCCTGATGTGTATTGAAATAATGCTGAACTCGGTTAATATAGCGATGGTCGGCTTCTCAAGGTTTATTACACCGACGGAACTAACCGGGCAGATATTTGCCATATTTATTATCGTTGTCGCCGCCGCGGAAGCGGCTGTGGGACTGGCAATAGTGATATCCATATTCCGCAACCGGGACACAGTCGATACGACGGATATCGACCTCATGAAAGGATAATGGGATTCCTGAAATAACATGTGGACTGAAATAAAGAAGACAAAAAACCTTATAACAGCCGAGACATGGAAAGAATTTTTCGAGGGTGAAGGCATACCGACCCTTATACTACCCGCGGAAGACAAGCCTGTGGGAACACTGCTTGCCGCCTACCATGTCTATGTGCCTGAAGATAAAAAACATGTTATCGAAGAGATATTGAGGAAACTGTAATGCCGGAACAAGTAGTATGGCTGATACTCCTCCTGCCGATATTATCCTTCCTGGTAATATCACTGCTGGTTAAGCCATTTGCGAAAAAAGAATCGAAACTAGGCAGCTATATAGCCATCGCGGCTATCGGCACTTCGCTGGCTCTATCCCTGTGGACGCTGGTTGAAACTCTGGGCGCTGAGCACCATGAACTGCATATGACGCCTATCCAGTGGCTCGTGATAGGCAACCTTGATATAAGTATCGGCCTGATGGTCGATTCACTGACAGCCGTAATGGTTGTGGTCGTGACAACAGTCAGCCTCATGGTGCAGATTTACTCCCTCGGTTACATGGAGCACTATATAGGCATAAACGACGGCACTTACACCCGTTATTACGCATGGATGTCCCTTTTTACCGCGTCGATGCTCGGTGTGGTGATGGCGGACAGCCTGCTGCTGATATTCGTTTTCTGGGAAATGGTAGGTCTCTGTTCCTACCTGCTTATCGGATTCTGGTACCACCGCCCTTCAGCGGCAAATGCCGCCAAGAAAGCTTTTATCGTTACCAGGCTTGGAGATTTCGGATTCCTTACCGGTATCCTGCTGATATTCGCCAAAACCGGTACCTTCGATATCGGTGAACTTCACGCCCTGGCCGGAGCCGGAGCCCTGGCCGGAACCGCCCTTACCTGGGCGGCTATCGGAATATTCTCCGGAGCTGTCGGTAAGTCGGCACAGTTCCCGCTGCACGTCTGGCTGCCTGATGCGATGGAAGGTCCCACCCCTGTGAGCGCCCTGATACATTCGGCAACGATGGTATCAGCCGGTGTTTTCCTGGTAGCGCGTACACTGCCGATATTCGCCCATTCGACCACGGCGTTGACAACTGTGGCGATAATCGGCGCGTTTACCGCGATATTCGCCGCGTCCATGGGCCTGGTAGCCACGGATATAAAACGCGTGCTTGCCTATTCCACCGTCAGCCAGCTTGGATATATGATGCTGGGACTTGGCGCCGCCGGTCTGGGAGTTGCCCACGGCGGAGAGCCGACGGTCGAACTTGCCAAGGCTGCCACCGCCATAGGAATATTCCACCTGTTTACTCACGCTTTCTTCAAGGCGCTTCTCTTCCTTGGCGCCGGCAGCGTAAATCACGCTACCCACACATTCGATATGAGATTAATGGGCGGCCTGCGCAAGGTTATGCCCTGGACATATTATACATTCCTTATTGCTTCATTAAGCTTAGCCGGGATCTGGCCGCTGGCCGGTTTCTGGAGCAAGGATGAAATACTGGCGGTAGCCCTTGAGAACCAGCCGGTACTGTTTGTCCTTGCCTTGATTACGGTGTTTATGACCGCATTCTACATGTTCCGCGTCATTTTCCTTACCTTCCATGGCGAATATAGAGGAGGCGACCCGGAAGCCCACGGACATCCGCATGAATCACCGATGTTGATGGTGCTGCCGATGGTTGTCCTGGCAGCCCTGGCAGTCATCGCCGGTCTCTGGAGCACGGGGGGTGGATTCGCCGAATTTATGGGAGAACACCATGCACACGCTCCCGGATTCTTCGGCGTGCTGACACATGGTCTCCCCTGGCTGTCACTCCTTACCGCTATTGCAGGAATCGTTCTTGCCTGGGCAATGTATGAAAAGAAATGGGTTTCAGCCGAGAAAATGGGAAGCATGTTTAAACCGCTTTATACTCTGTTCCTGCGAAAGTACTGGATGGACGAACTCTATCAGGATCTGATAGTAAAGAAAGTCCTGCTCGGCGGACTATTCGCGGGAATGCAGAAAATGGATACCTATGTCATCGACGGAACAGTAAATGGAATTGCTGAAGGAGCTCAAAACGAAGGCAAGGTACTCGGCAAGGCACAGACCGGCCAATTGCAGGTGTACGGCCTCGGTATAGGAATAGGGGTAATAGCGATAATCCTTGCCCTGTTTATCTTTACTTAAAGGAGCGAGTATAGTTGGACGGTAGTTATCTGACCTGGATAATAGCTCTGCCGATAGCAGGGTCGATACTCATTGCCCTGTTCGGTGGTGGCCGGGAGAAACTGGTCAAGTACCTGGCGCTGACATTCACCTCAGTATCGCTGATCCTGGCTATCATAGCCTTCTGCCTGTTCGACAGGTCGGAAGGAGCCGCCGCGTTCCAGTACCAGGATATGATCTCCTGGATACCGGCAATAAACGCCAACTACCACCTTGGAGTAGACGGCCTCAGTATGCCGCTGGTACTCCTTACTGCGTTCCTCGGCCTGATGGTCGTTCTGATTTCCTGGAAGGAACATACCAGGGTACGCGAGTATTTCGCCTGGCTGCTGCTTCTCGAATCGAGTATTCTGGGAGTCTTCTGCGCCCTCGACCTGCTTTTGTTCTTCATCTTCTGGGAAATCGAGATTATCCCTATGTATTTCCTTATCTCCATCTGGGGTTCGGGTAGGAAAGAATACTCATCTATCAAGTACGTGATATATACACTGTTCGGCAGCGCCCTGATGCTGGCCGGTATCCTCAGCCTGTATTTCACCACCGGAAGCCTGAACATGATAGAAATTGCCGAAGGCGGACTTGGCATGGTTCAGTCGCTGATGCCGCCGGCGGCTATTTTCCTGCTGATGATTATCGGTTTCTGCGTGAAACTCCCCACCGTTCCCGTACACACCTGGCTTCCTGACGCCCATACCGACGCTCCGACCGCCGGAAGCGTAATGCTGGCCGGCGCATTGATCAAGATGGGCGGTTACGGAATCATCCGGGTCGTCAGCTTCTTCCCGGATCAAGCTCGTGAGTACGCACCGATTTTCCTGGTACTCGCGGTGATCAGCATATTATACGGCGCTGCGATTACCCTGAAACAGACCGATATAAAGCGCCTTATCGCCTACAGTTCGGTCAGTCACATGGGGCTTGTGATGCTGGGCGTTTTTGCCCTCGGTGAAGTCAGTATGACCGGCGCGGCTTTACAGATGGTCAGTCACGGCCTGCTAACCGGCCTTTTATTTGCCATGGCAGGTCTTACCATACACAACACCAAGGAACGTGACCTGCGGAAACTCGGTGGACTGGCAAGGCAGGTTCCCGTTATCGGCGTCATATTCTCGATAGCCGGTCTCGGGTCGCTCGGGCTCCCGTTGACCAGCGGATTTGCCGCTGAATTCATCACCTTCGCCGGCAGCTTTTCAAGCGGTATAGTGAATGGGATTCAGGTATACACCATACTCTCTGTTATCGGGGTAGTTCTGGCCGCCGGTTACATACTCTGGATGATACAGAGGGCATTCTACGGACCTCCCCAGGAGAAATTCGATGGTGTCAAAGACGCGGACGGACTGGAAAAGGTCTATATGTTCGCCTTTGTCGCCCTGATTATGCTTGTCGGTATTTACCCGGCAATAATGACCGATATGATGAAGATTGGAATCTCGCCGATAACGGCGTTAATAGGCGGATAAAGCGAGGGATATGATTTGAACCTAGGACTGTTTATACCGGAAATAAGCCTGACGGCCACCGCCCTGGTGGTTGTCCTGGTCGACCTCTTTACCGAGCGTAAGGGTGTCCTGGCGGTATTAAGCATAATCGGCCTTATCGTGGCTGCTGCCTTCGCTATCTCCATGAGAGGAACCTTCGAAGGTACCTTCGGCAATATGCTGGCCGTCGACGGCTTTGCTATCTTCTTCAAGCTGCTGTTTATCGGCATAGCTGGTTTAATAATTCTCGCTTCCACCGATTATGTTTCGAAACTCAGCAAGTTCCGTGGTGAATACTATGCCCTTATCCTGCTTTCTACCCTTGGAATGACGCTGATGGCTGCCGCCAGGGAACTGATAACCCTTTACGTATCACTGGAACTCGCCAGTATCTCGCTTTACGTCCTGGCTGGTTTCCTCAAGGACGAAAAATCCACCGAGTCTTCGCTGAAATATATGCTTCTTGGCGCGATATCCTCAGCGGTTTTACTCTATGGAATGGCGCTTGTATTCGGTACCACCGGCGAAACCCAGCTTACAAGAATTGCCGCCGCGATACAGGCTATTGCCCCGGATGCGGTTTCCACCAGCCCGGCGCTGATTGTCGGTATAGTGCTGATGATAGCCGGATTCGGCTTCAAGATTGCCGCCGTACCCTTCCAGATGTGGGTACCCGATGTCTACGAAGGCGCGCCTACACCCGTCACCGCTTTCCTTTCGGTAGCCAGTAAATCCGCCGGATTCGCCATAATCCTTCGTATCTTCTATTCCGCCTTCGGTATGCCGGACTGGCTCAGCACCAACTGGGGCCTGGTTTTCGCCTGGCTTGCCGTTATCAGCATGTTCACCGGTAATTTAACTGCCATTAAGCAGACAAACATCAAGCGTATGCTTGGTTATTCAAGCATCGCCCAGGCAGGCTACCTGATGGTCGGTCTGGCAACGATGGGAGCTTCCGCGGCGCTTGACAGAGCCGGACAGAGCGGGGTTATGTTCTTCCTTGCCGCGTATACACTGACTAACCTCGGTGTATTTTCAGCGGTAATCGCCATCACGAACAAGGTCGGCACCGACCTGATACTGGACTTCTCAGGAATGATAAAACGCGCTCCCCTGATAACGCTGGCCATGACTCTCTGCCTGTTCTCGTTGATAGGAATGCCGCCGGCAGTAGGATTTATGGCCAAGTTCTACATTTTCCGCGACGCCGTTGAAAACGGCCTGCTGTGGCTTGTCCTGGTCGCCGTTCTGAACAGCGTCATATCCGCGTTCTACTATCTGCGGGTCGTCAAGGTAATGTGGTTCGATCAACCTGCTTCAGAAGAAAAGGTACCTTCCTCCGCAGCGTTAAGACTTACTCTCGCCGTCTGCTGCCTCGGTGTCCTGGCACTCGGTGTAGCCCCCGGATGGATGATGGACATAGCCGAATCCGCCGCTCGAATGTTCACCGGCGGGTAGAATTCATCCTCGTGTTAGTGATTATCCCAATCCAGGACAATTTTGGTCCATTGTTTGTCTATGACGTATTCACCCGATGATGGTATATAATCGGTATCCTTTGTGTATGCCCTTATGCGAAGCCCGTTACTGGACGGACGTCCGGCTGCATCCCAGGCTCTAACCTGCTCGACAAGACGTCCTGCAAGCCTGTCTCCTGATCCATAACTCCGTACAAATAGCTCGAGCGTCTCGGAACCTTCGGGTTGCTCTGCAGATAAATTCTTTTCGGGAGGGCGCACGAATACACAGAGTCCCTCGTCTCCTAAAAGACCAATGGTCCCGCATACCTTCTGAATTGACTGGATTGCCAGGAAATAAGGAACGATCCCCCGATCCACTGATTGACCTTCTGCCGATAGTGAACACAAACCTGATTCGTGTAAGTTCAGCCAGAGATTCAGACCTCCGAAAATAACCTCACCGGGACTTGTATGCACGCCGGAAGACAGGTCTTGATATAGACCGGACAACATATCATAAATTTCATCGCTGTTTACCTTGACTCCATCATTGACCGAAATATTCAGACCGGGTTCCGGACCGAGTGAGAAGTGAGACATGGATTCTCGTAGTTTTGCGAAAGAGCCCCTGAGTATCATAAACCCGCAATCTCTTACTGAGACACTCTCAAGGTAACCGTCCTGCCTTTCAAAGGCAACCGATTTTTGAATACCATCTTTAATTTCCAGGGGCAGCAGCAGTCGTCCGCAAGGTTTCAACTGATCCAACCAGGCCGGTACGATATCCCAGGCTCCTGCGGTCAGGATTATCCTGTCATAGGGCATATAGTCGGCACAACCCAACCCCCCATCGCCACACACCGCACGTACTTTACCCAAACCCGCTGATCTTAAATGTTCTCGCGCGCCCTCAACGATATCTTCATCGATGTCTACCGTTACTACCAGTCCCGAATCGCCAACCAGGTGCTGTATAAGTCCCGCGTTATAACCGGTTCCGGCGCCTATCTCGAGAACGCGGTGCCCCGGTTGCAGCCCCAGTTGCTCCAGCATTATCGCCATCATGGCAGGTTGAGAGGATGAACTGACAAGTTTCCCGTCGATATGCTTCGTAGGAATCGAGTTATCGCTGTATACTTTTTCTAAATCGACTCCCGGTACGAACAGGTGGCGAGGGACAGCTCTGAAAGCTTCTTCAACAATAGGAGATCGTATATAGCCTGCATCTATCAGTTTATCTACAAGGTTATTACGAAGTTTGGTGAGTTTATTGGCATCTGAAAGACTATTCATCTATTATCCTCACTAACATGTATAGATCTAGTGTGGTGAATCTTACATTTCGTTAATATACAATTAACCATACCGACGAAAGTCGGTATCCAGAAGACAGGTAAATCTGCCATCGACTGGATTCCGGCTTACGCCGGAATGGGGTATATGGACTAACGAAATTTTGAAATCAGTACACTAGCGTTATCCATGGTGTTGTAAAGCCTTGTCAGTAATTTCGCGCACGAAATCAGTTTTTAAATCTGTATACGCTTCACGGTCGTTACCATGCAATTCGGCAAGTTCATGTTTGAGTGCTGCGTACCTTTGTGCTTCCCCGGGATGAGTGCGTAAGTAATCGCGGAAGGCAAGCCCTTCCCAGACTCTATGGTCTTTCGGGGCTACATGTATGTGATGTGTTCGTACTCCCATCGACTTATCACGGATGATAAAGACCATGTGTTCATCATACCACCAGTACTCGCACTCCGGCTTGTTAAACAGGGGGATCAGGTTTCGCCTGGCTTCGTAAAATGACGGTACTTCCATGAGTATGTCGATAATCGGCTTTGCCGGTAAACCCGAAATTGCCGTACTGCCGTAATGCTCGATTCGGAGAGCAATTTCAGGTGAAATGGTATTTCTCAACCAGGCAGCCATCTCATCAAATCTGTCAGGCCAGGCAGGATCATAATCGACAAGCAGTACATCATCGTCCGGTACCTTTCCCTGCTGAGTATAAGAATTGGTTGATAAAACAAACCGGACTTCCGAACCACTTTCTCCGGACAGCCAGTCGGCAGGAACACTGGCGGTAAACTCACCGAGAGGATACTCCGGATTTGACCTGTCAAGCCAATCCCAGGTCAGGCGACTCTGCCAGAAAACAGCCGGGTTGCCACCCTCCTGCTTATAGACGGTAATCTCTTCCTCGCTCAACTCGAGTGACACCATTCCACCCGGTATTGGAGTTACGGAATCAACCGCTGTCCCGAAGAAACGTACTTCTGTCCTATCACCGATCTCACCGAAATAACGTACATATCTCCTGAGAGAGCCAGAAACATCAATCTCATTCTCCAATCTCTTGAACAGATCGCCGAACTCGGATAAACTCCAGTCTTCACCGCATGTAATCAGATAACCGGTTAACCGTAAAACTATATTCGAAGATGTAGACATTATTCTATCTTATGGAGGATTATTTCAATCGGGAACAGTATACCAGAACTA
>MGML01000175.1:8931-9817 GCA_001796415.1 Chloroflexi bacterium RBG_13_46_14 | reverse complement strand
ATGAGGTATCTGGATAACGATACCTCCGGTAGCCATGCCGCCGAGGTGCCCGTACCTTTCTACCAGCACTGTTTTCGCGCCGTTTCTTGCCGCGGCAATCGCTGCCGAATGACCTCCCGGCCCGCCGCCGACCACCACAACCTCGGCTTCCGTAAGTATCTTTACATCCTGTGCCGGTTCCGTGATCATCCTATCTGTCATTGTCTCCTCCGTTGATTATTATTTACTTATATTTTAAATATTGTTTGGAAAATATGGCAATACATGAAATACCTTATTTAAAGTAAAAGTATTTCAGATCACTGGAGCTATTTCGCTGTTCATACCATGCACTCCACCAATTGCTACAGCATGTTTGCCTTCAGGTATTTCACCCATGCATGTCATCCCTTTTTATCCCGGCTGGTCGTCTCTCCCGGTATAAATTATGTATGACAGAATGCGTAAAAACATGATTATCAGCTTAGTATGACTATCTGTGGTAATATGGTAAAATCTCATCAGACAATCCGATACGATATCCTATCAGATTATCGTATCAGCGTCCAGTATTCAATGAATTCCTTATTAGTGAATCGATCTGTTTCGTAATTGTAGAATATGTGCTAATTCGTCCGAAAGAGTGCAAGGCTACTAATCTTACAGAGAGAGAAATATATATATAGATCCAATAATACAGCGAACCTTTAGTATTGTCTTACTAGTATCTACAATAAATCGGGAGGAAACAATGCATAAGGAAGGATATTTCAAAGATCTAAGAAGTCTGATCATCTATTAAGTTGCCGGTACTCATTATGGTAGGGAATGCAGTTGGGGATGGCGTTCGCAGCAGGACATTATACGATCTCCTTGGCTCAAGTGACAAGACGCTTAAACTATATGA
>MGML01000175.1:8686-8779 GCA_001796415.1 Chloroflexi bacterium RBG_13_46_14 | reverse complement strand
GCCGATGTTACTGATGAAAAGGCTGTCAATGACATGGTGGCGAGGGTCGTAGAGGAGTGGGGAGGCATTGATATCCTGGTAAATAATGTCGGG
>MGML01000175.1:0-8677 GCA_001796415.1 Chloroflexi bacterium RBG_13_46_14 | reverse complement strand
CCGATTCTGGTGGAAGATATGTCATGGGAAGACTGGCATGCAGTAGTTGCCAGAAACCTATATGCGCCATTCATCTGTTCAAAAGCCGTCATCCCAGCGATGAAAAGTCGCGGCGGAGGGAAAATTGTGTCCATTGCCTCTATGGCCGGTAAAAATATCACCGCCATGACGGGTGCTTCATATACCGCGGCAAAAGCGGGGGTTCTCGGACTTACCCGGCAGCTGGCTTATGAGCTTGGACCTTATGGGATCAATGTAAACGCAATATGCCCGGCGGGAGTCACATCATCCTATAGACCGGTACCGCCGGAACAGCTTAAAGCGATGGCTAAAAGACTGCCGATACGACGGGTGACGATGTCCGAGGATATAGGTGAGGCTGCTTTGTTCCTGGCATCAGAACGATCGAGAACTATTACGGGAACTTCTATCGATGTAGAAGGTGGTTCATCCCTCTCGATGGGAGACTGGGACACTTATATCAAGGTCAGGAAAGACTGGGTTGCCAGTAACCGTAAGTAAACACGGTCCAATTTAATGTCTGGCTACAATAAAATAAAAATAAAATATCTGAGTTATTTACTAGGAGATAAATATGGATAATCCTACAGTAAGTCTGGAACTGCTTAATCCTAGGGGCGAGATCGAAGCGCCGCCGGTATATACTCCATCTGCGCGCATATCCGGTCTTGCCGGAAAGACTATCGGGTTATATTCCAACGGTAAACCGGGTATGGATAATTTCTATACTGCCATTGAGGATCTACTTAAGCAAAGATACCCGGATATCACGGTTAACCGCCTGACGGGAGCCTTCGAGATAAGAGACAGTGAAGCCAGAGATTTCGCTTCCGGAATAGACGCTTTTGTGTACGCGGTCGGTGACTGAGGGTCCTGCACTTTCGCCGGCGTTGCCGGTACGATAAAACTGGAAAAACTGGAAAAACCGGGTGTATTCATTCCGTGCGATACCTTCAGAGAAGCCGCCAGGTCGGCGGCTGAGGATAATGCCATGTCCACTGTCCGATACCGAACCATTAGTTCAGCCGAGTTCTACCGGTTGAGGGCCAGCGTCGAGCAGGTCAGGCCTGTAGCGGAAGGCGTGATAGACGGGTTAATCGACGCCTTGACTTCACCTCTGACGGCAGAAGAAACCTCCGTCGACCAGGCAAAGAAGGATTCGGCTGAATCGAAATTTGTCACCATAATGGGTGACTCATACGAAATAGCCGCCGAGGAGTTCAACCGGATATACCTGGATAACAGGTGGGGCGACGGCCTGCCGATGGTCCCCCCTACCGCCGAACGGGTAAAGTGGATGCTTTCGGGGACAAGCCGTTCACCGGGTGAGGTAATAGGCAAGGTAAGCCCGAAGCAAGGTATTGCCACGATTGAGAAGATAGCGATAAACGCGGTTATGGCTGGAGCAAAACCGGAGTACCTGCCGGTAATTATTGCCATCATGGAGGCATTGACCAATGAAAGATACGACGACCGGCATGTACTTTTATCGGCAGGTTCGTTCAACCTGCTTATAGTGGTCAGTGGTCCTATCGCTAAAGAGATAGAGATGCAGACGGGAATAGGGTTCATGGGTCATGGGTGGAGAGCCAATAATACCATCGGGCGGTCGATACGCCTGTCGACGCTGAACATAGGTCATATCTGGCCGGGGTTGAATGACATGGGTTTGACAGGGCGAGTTTCTCCTCATACTTATATTACCATTGCCGAAAATACCGATTTGAGTAAGTGGGAACCCTATCATACCAGCAGAGGATTCAATTCGGAAGACAGTTGTGTTACAGTCGCTTCTATCCCCAGCGCCGGCCCTACCCAGAACTTCTACGGAGGTATGATAGGTACTTGGGATGCCGAGGAAATACTCAACAGAATTATCGACAATATTAAAAGGCAGGATAGCCGCATGTTTCCCCAGTGGGGAAGTAAAGGTGTCGGCTCGATACCGGGTTCGGGAGGAGGAGGAAACAATCACATGATAATCCTGTTCCCCGAGCTGGTTTCTGAACTGAAAAAGATGGGCTATGACCAGGTCAGCCTGCAGGATGAAATTTACAGGCGAACCAGCGTAAAGCATGAGGATCTGAGACCGGAGGATATCAAAGGAATACAGACCGGGATCGAGACCGGAGTTATTCCCCCTGAACGGAGGGAAGTGTTCGAAGTTGCCCTCAAGCCCGGAGGAATGGTGCCTGTTTTAATTTCTCCCGAGAACATAAATCTCTTCGTGGCTGGAGGAGCGCCGGGCTGCGCCTTTTCTTACAGTTACAGCCGTATCCCGCCTTATAACTACATGGCTCTGATGACAAGAAAAATCACGGGTGCTACTCTTACCAGGGCAGGAAAATAGATGTTGTCTATTTCGGATGCAGGATATGATTTTCCATTATATCCCCGTATACGTTTAAGCCCGGACTCCCCACCTTTTCCCAGGTATCATTACCGGAAACGTAATCAAATAATTATAAAGTGAGGGCTTAATCGATGAGTGATTCCAGAATTGGATTTATCGGTCTTGGTAACATGGGTGGATCAATGGCAAAAAGGCTTGCCTCGAAGGGATTTACCCTTACGGTATACGACCTGGTGAGAGAAGCTGTTGAGGAGTTAGAATCGGCCGGGGCAACGGCCGCAAAATCCTGCCGCGAAGCAGCGGCTGCCAGCGACGTTATCTTCAGTATGGTCCGTGATATTCCAGAAACGGATGAGGTGATATTTGGTAAAGACGGTTTATGGCAGGGAATATCGGAAGGGAAAACAGTAGTAATTTCCAGCAGTATCGGTCCTGCCTACTGCCGGGAATTATATGAAAAAGCGAAGCAACGCAAAGTCCACGTCATTGACTGCGGCGTAAGCGACCCTACTGTTTTCAGGCACGAACCGGGAGCGCTGACTCTTATGCTTGGTGGTGATGAAGATGCGGTCAGGAAATGCTGGCCTGTGTTTGAGGCTATGGGTAAAAACGTATTCTACGTCGGCGAAATCGGCAACGGGCAGGCGTACAAGCTGATAAACAACATGGCAGTAAAACATATCAGCGCTGTCGAACGCCTTTGCCTTATAGAGTGTCTTAACCTGGGGCTCAAGGTGGGGCTCGATCTCAGGAAAATGATCGACGTAATGAGTGTCAGCGCCGGCGCCCGGGTTATTCAGAACATGGGATTTAAAGCAGGGCTCGATGAGAAGCAGATACTGGAAGCCCTGAGAATCCCTGTAGCGAGGGCTTCCGGCAGAGAAGCCCGTCATAAAGATGAGTTGGACTACGGCATGGAAATGGCGGATGAAGCAGGAGTTAAGATGCCCGTTTGCAGGTTTATCGATGAGCTGGACGCAGGTTCCGTATATGATGAATATTTGTCTTTACAGAAAGACATCCTTTCTGATAGAGGATAGATAGTCTTCCAACATTCGAATTGAACCGTAAAATCCTGGTTCAAGAGAATATCGTTCGGCAGAGAAAAAACATGGAAGGAGTAGATAAAGTGGTCGGTGATGATGATCTGGCAATTCTGGACGAATTTAAATTTGATATACAGCCTGTAGGTGTCAAGTACCTGACCCAAAAACCTACCGATATCAAACTGATAGACGAGCGCACTACCCTGTGTGCAATGCTCAGGAAAGCACAGGAAGGAGACTGTTTCTATGCCGGTCCCGAAAACCATACTTGTGAGGCAGGCCCCTATGTTATGGGCCAGACCGGGATAAAAGAACAATTCATTAACGGGGAATGGGGAGCAGGTCTGGGAGTATTTTGCGACCCCCGCGCTGCCGGCAGGCTATATCACTATATCCCACGGATAGCGCCGGAGGTGAACAGATATATTACTATGGCGCCTTTGAGCAGGCTCTCTTTTGATCCGGACGTACTGATTATCTTCGCCAATACCGGTCAGGCGGAAATTATGCTCAGGGCGATGAGCTATAAAACAGGACAGATGTGGTCGAGCCGCTATTCCAGCGCCATCGGGTGCTCCTGGATATTTGTATATCCATATTTGAGCGGCGAGATAAATTACGGGGTCAGCGGATTGGGTTTCGGTATGAGGAGAAGAAAGTTGTTTCCGGAAAATTACCTGTGGCTTTCAATTCCATTTATTGCTATGCCTTCTTTTCTACAAACGTTAAAGGAAATGCCCTGGGTACCCCCGCCCTATAAACCGGACGGGTTCGAATACGTTGATAAATTGAAAGTTCGTTTAGGCTTGGACTAGAAAACCCCTTCTAACTAAAATCCGTTATTGTTAGTAAGGAGATAAATAATGTCATATTATGGATATGCAGGAAAGATTCTACATATAGACCTGACGAGTGGGAAAAGCATTACAGAACCGCTAGATTTAGATATGGCTGAAAAATATATAGGCGGCTGTGGTGTTGCCGAAAGGATGTTATGCGATATATTATCGCCGGGTGTTGAACCTCTATCACCGGAGAATCCAATCATAATCAGTGCCGGTCCTCTGATAGGCACCGGGGTGCCCGGTGCTTCCAAGATAGAAATGCATACGAAATCTACCGCTTCGGCGGCAAAAGAACGGACTAAATACTATGTGCCGCGTTCGTGCGGTGGAACCCGCTATTTCGGCAATATGATGAAGAAAGCTGGTTACGACCACATAATAATCACGGGTAAGGCTGCCAAACCCGTCTACCTCAAGATAATGGATAACGATGTGGAAGTTTGTGATGCAACAGATCTATGGGGTAAAAAAGACATCTATGAAACCACTGACGATCTTACCAGTCGTTACAATAACAGTGGCGTAATCGCCATTGGAAAAGCGGGAGAGAACCTTATTCCGTATTCGATCGGATGGATCGATAAGCAGTCACATATAGGCAGAAATGGCGGCGCAGCGGGAATGGGTTATAAGAACCTTAAGGCTATCGCAGTCCTCGGAACCGGGAAATTAAATGTATGGGATAGAGAAAAGCTTAACTCCATGAGTCCCGTGATCATTCAGGAAGGTATGAAGTCGCCCCGTTTTCAGATGACTCACCCGAAAACAACCTCCAAAGTGCCTCCCCCGCCACCTGCATCATATTACCCGCCGAATATTTCAAATGATACATTAATCGGACATTCAGGATGCCACAGCTGTATCTTTTCCTGCAAACCAACTCATCAAATTAAAGACGGAGAATTCGCCGGTGGCATACTCGGTTCAAGTTTTCATTACGCTCTCTTTGGTGAATGGATAGGTATCGAGGACTATCGTCATGCCATGAGGTTGGTCGAGGTATGCGACAGAGCTGGTATCGATTTCAGGACTATTATAGGAATGCTGAGATTTACTAACAGACTATATGAGCGTGGAATAATAACCGAAAAAGATTTAGATGGTCTGGATCCAAAAAGAGGCAATACCGCCGCATTTCTGGAACTGGCGGATAAGATAATTAATCGGGACGGTATCGGTGATGTTATGGCAAATGGCTGGTTTGCCATTGCTGACAGGTTCGGAGTAGACCCGGACAGTGACGAAGACGGCTACCAGATAATTAAGGGCACTTCTACTTTTTTCGACGCCAGGACGACTTCATTGAATCCTGTAACATTTGCCGAGATAGTGAACACCAAGCCGGGTGCAGAGCTGCATCCGGTGACTATCATGCCTGGACAACCCAATGAAAGAATCAAGGAATGGTGCCGGGGTATAGCGATGACTCCTGAAGAGATAGACAGAGTATTTTACAAAGACGATTATAATATCGGCAGACTGACGAAACATGTCGAAGATGCTGAAAGCGTTTACTGGGCGATGGGCACCTGTGTAACCTGGGCGTCGGGTATACCACAGATTTACAGCCTGAAAACGCTGGCTGAACTATACACGACGGTGACCGGAGTCGAAGTAACCGCAGAAGACCTTAAGAAAAAAGGTGAAAGAATCTGGAATCTGGGAAAGCTGCTGAACACAAGAGAAGGCATCGACAGGAACGACGATAAGTTACCGGGACTTTGGGCTAACGCAATGGCTGAGAGTCGTCTCAAGGATTACTTTGGTCGACCGGTTACCCAAGATAGCTTCGAAACAATGCTCGATGATTACTATGACGAGCATAATTGGGATGTCAAAAAAGGAGTGCCTACCAGGAAAAGGTTAGCTGAACTCGGGCTGGAAGATTTGACCGGCATGCTGGAGATTTAGTATTTCGCTGATGAGCACCCAATACTATACTGCTCCCCAACCGTATTAAACAGGTACATAGCAGATGTCCAATATCGTCGCGAAATAATATTGCCTTCACGATTCCCCGCTCAGGTGCTCACTAACCCGATTCACATCGGTTTCAAGCCCAATCATTTCCCAACATTTACTTTCATCCCGCTGTTTGTGAACAGGTTGTGAACACTTGAAAGAGGTAATTCTCGTGGACGAAATTAATCCAGGTTCTTTTTACCACTCTATTCGATAGCAATAGTCAGTACCGGTATTTTTCGTAGTCCTTGAGTTCCGTTATCCAGTTTAGAAACATGACCATCTCTCGAAACAACTCAGACTGATAGCGCTCCATAGATTTTATATTGCCAGCCTGCCCGGCTTCTACTGCTTGACGACCGAGTAACCTTATTTTATCAAACATTTTCTCCGATCTGTCCAAAAGAATCCAGTTTGCATTATTCTCACTGAGACGTAGTATTACTTCTTCATCGTCGGTCTTTTTATCGAGCAGGTGCTTTGCTTCCAGATGTTCGTCAAGTATTTTACGTTTCTCTTCGTCCTTCAATGTCTGTTCAATATAGTGAAGCCCTACTTCAAGACAGTGTTCGCTGAAACTTGACACCGGTATTCGACATATTTTCGCCAATTTTTTCACGCGATCTTTCAATTTTTTATCGATCACAACGTTAAATTGGGTTTTTCTCTCATCTTTCTTGGTTTTTTCTATTTGTACCTTGATTTTTTCACCCTTTTTCAGTTTAAAAACGCTCATGTTTTAACCTCTCTTACTCGTATTTCTAGATTTTTCGCCTATTTCTTACTATTCCCTCATAGATTTCTTTAGAACCTCCTATATCCTCCTTTGTGTGGCCCTCATATATAGTTGCGAAAAAAGAAGGAAAAAATATTAGTAATATGACGTCTTTAAAATGAAAAATTGCAGAGAATTAAGTAATTTTCTGCAATTACATGCATCCAGTGATGATTATTTTGTTCGCTATATGACGTTAATCCGGTTTTCGCATTTGTCGAACGATCTTTCAGTTTATTCTCATGGTAAAATTTAACGGTATATTTATGGAGTCCATTCGTGTACTACTATTTTGTCGTCAACTAAGAAACAGTAAATATCGAGTTAACAGTTCAAGGTTCTGGTGGTGGCAGGGGGGAATCGAAATCCCCCTGATACAATGATATGTTTTGAATAACCCTGCATTCATTGGGATGTATAAACCATACAATTATTACAACACTGCAAGAGACCAGAATATTGATAAATCAATCGAGAAAAGAATATAATGAGCTTCAACCTTATAGTGGCAAACGTTATCAGACACCAGACCAAGAATATATATTATTCGGTACTGCGAACTGATATCTGTCAGCACCACCGGGGGGCAGGTTAACCTGGCAAATTGCAGCAATTAGGGTATCGAAACACAATCTTTGTTGGAGGTTCTAAACATGGATAAGCTCCATAAACAGTTCAATCCGTTTATACAAACACACGCCAAAGATAACTGGTACGGTTACACCAGTCCGCGAATGGGTTTCTTTAATTCCGACGATGTAATTCCGGATGTCCCGTTTGGAACAGGCTTCCTTGTCGCCAATAAAGTTGGAACTATGGATATTCCACATATCCACGATGGGGCGTATAATTTCTTCGTTTTCACCGGCTCTGAACTTGACAGGATATTTGAAGCTGAATTTGAAATCGGCTTTTGTATAGGTGATTCCGCAGAATCTATGGAAATATACCATATCACGAAGCCGTCTATCGTGTGTGCTCCTCCGGGCGTATGGCACAGTCCGGTGTATTTCAAAAAGGTTGTCAGGGGCTTGAATACCATGCTCACCTATGTTGGTACAACTACGGGAAGAGTTTACAGCCGCCTTGATGTAAACGGAAAAGAGGAATGGTTTTACGAGAAAGAAAACTCAAGACCCTGCGTAAAAGATCCGACAATATTATGCACCTTCTGCGGACTTTGCTTCACGAATCCGAAGCAGACCGACGAGGATGTCCGCAAGTATATGGAGCCTTTTTACAAAAACGCTTCGACCGCTGGAAAGTATAAAGACTGTATCAAGGAACTGAGGAAAGAGTACCACAAACTCGGAGATGCGGTAATGAATCCCAGGTGTGTTTTCAAAGGTAAAGAAGATATGCCTGGTACCGGATATCAGTTCAGCTTTAACATCATTACGGCGCCATGCAAGCTTGGAGATGACGAACCGGTGAGTAACGGACAGATAGCAGAATTCCTGTGGTTTTCCGGAACGGACGTCATCGAACCATGGGATAGTTTTGACGCTGAGATAGAAGTAATGCTTGGAGAAGATCCCGACCATATGAGAGCGGCGAATTTCGACAAGCCCGGGGTCATAGCCGTTCTCCCCGGAATGTGGCGCGGGGCGGTAACCGTGAAAAGACTCGGAAAACCTGTCTGCTTCATACCATATTATACGCAGGATAAAACGCG
>MGML01000174.1:4457-5372 GCA_001796415.1 Chloroflexi bacterium RBG_13_46_14 | reverse complement strand
TCAGGCTACCCAACCAGCGGCTATAAACCTCTTCTGTGGGTCTATTTTCTAAGTAGTTCGTCAGGCGTAATTACCAGCTGGTCATGGGACTTTGGAGATGGAGGAACAAGCAACATCCCTAATCCACTTTATCAATATACCTCCGCTGGCACTTTTACAGTCAGATTAACAGTTACCGGCCCGGGCGGTTCAGATACGCAAATAAGGACGAATTATATTACCGTGAATGAAATTGTTCCTATAGCCGATTTCAGTGCCAATCTGACCAGTGGAATCAGGCCTTTGACTGTGCAGTTTACCGATAAATCTCAAAATGAAATTACGAGCTGGTCGTGGAACTTTGGAGATGGAGGAACAAGCACTCAGCAAAACCCAATTCATACTTATACTACCTTCGGTGACTTTACCGTTACGTTAACAGTCACGGGCCCTAACGGCTCTGATACCCTGCAGATGGTTAATTATATCCATGTGACTGACATCATTATTGACCGTGGTTCTGGGGACGGAGCTTATCCCCAAGTAGCGGCTGATGGTAACGGTCATGTTTATGCAGTCTGGGAGGACACCCGTAACGGCAGCTCCGATATTTATTTTAATTATTCCTCAGACTATGGATTTACTTGGCGAACATCGGATAAGCGACTTGATATGGATTCTCCGGGAGCAAGCTACTCAGACTCTCCTCAAATTACGTGTGATAATAATGGACACGTCTATGTCGTGTGGGTGGATGAACGAGATGGAAGCTCTGACATTTATTTTAATTTCTCGTCGGATTATGGAGCTTCCTGGCAAAGTTCTGATAAGAAATTGGGGATGATACCCTATAATCCAAATCCGCAATTCCCTGTAGTAGCTTGTGACAACAATGGGCATGTCTATGTAGCCTGGAATGATAATTATTTTAATACT
>MGML01000174.1:3473-4444 GCA_001796415.1 Chloroflexi bacterium RBG_13_46_14 | reverse complement strand
GGTGGCCTTTCGTTGGATAATGATGAGAGTGGGCATATCTATGCTTCCTGGCATGATGGCCGCATTAACGCAGATTCTCCGGATGTATATTTTAACTCTTCTTCTGATTACGGTAATACCTGGCGAGCCTCAGATATAAGACTTAATACAGGAACAGCCGGAACTACTTTCTCTATTTGGCCTGAGATTGCCTGCGACGAAACAGGCCATGTTTACGTGGCATGGTATGACAGGAGAAACAGTAATCCTCCTGAAGATAATATTGGAGATATCTATCTCAACTATTCTTCTGATTATGGTGATAACTGGCAAGTTGCAGATAAAAGGCTTGATACTGACGCCCCAGGTGCTGTTGATTCTGGTTATCCGGAGATTGCCAGTGATAACGGAGGACATGTCTATGTGGTATGGTCCGACAATCAAACAGGAATTGGCCCGGGCCTGTATGTGAACTACTCCCCGGATTACGGATCCACATGGTTTTCTGCGAATGAGAAGATCGGTTCGTCCGGACTCGATCCACAAATCGAAACCGATGGCAGCCGCTTTTATATAATCTGGGATTACGGCGACATATTCTTCAATGAAGCAGCACTTACACAAGTTCCCCCCTTTAAACCTGCTGATCCTTTTCCGCTGAATGGGGCGACACAAGTAAGTTTCAATCCGGCTCCTGCTCTAAGCTGGCGTTTCGGAGATGCAAATTTGAATGACATACTCACTTACGACATCTATTTTGGTACCTCATCACCGCCGCCACTTGTTTCATTAAATCAGACAGAAACAATTTATTTACCTGGCACCCTTGCTCTCTACACGACCTATTACTGGCAAGTTGTGGCAAAAGACTCAGCGACTCAGACAGCGGGTCCAATCTGGTCTTTCCAAACCATGAGCGGACCTCCCCAGTTCATTGACTTCACACCAGCTAATGGGGCAACCGGAGTTCCTCTTATACCGACATTAAGCTG
>MGML01000174.1:397-3458 GCA_001796415.1 Chloroflexi bacterium RBG_13_46_14 | reverse complement strand
GGATGGAGAGCCGCTCACCTACGATGTCTATTTCGGAAATACATATCCGCCGCCGCTTCGGATAAGTAATTATCCATCCACCACTTTTAATCCCGGTATGCTATCGCGGATTACAGTCTATTACTGGCAGGTTAAAGCAAAGGATCCCCACGGTACTACAACAGTTGGACCTGTTCTGTCCTTTACCACTATCAATGAGCCGCCTGTATTTTATCCTTCCCAGTTTAGTCCAGTTAATGGAACTACTGGGGCCGATCTTTCACTTACCACTCTTCGGTGGTCTGCCCTTGACCCGGATCCAGGCGATACAATTACCTATGACGTATATTTCGGAACTTCATTGCCTCTGCCCCTGGTAAGCTTTAATCAAACGCAGAAAAGCTATTCGCCGGGAACGCTTTCTCACTGCACCGATTATTATTGGAAAATAGTGGCCCGGGACAACCACGGCGCGGAAACGGCGTCACCTGATCTGTCATTTACGACTCTTAACCACACACCTCAGCTTATTTCTTTCAATCCGCCCCATCTGACGACGGGAGTTAGTATCACTCCTACTTTGAGCTGGTCTTTTAATGACCCTGATCCAGGTGATACGGCGAGTTTGACCTATGACGTGTATTTCGGGACTTCACCATCGCCGCCATTAGTAGTCTCTGATCAGATAGCCACAAATTTTTTACCGGGTACACTTTCCTCGTTTACTACCTACTATTGGAAGGTAGTCGCCCGTGACCACAACCACCCGCATTGCAGCGGTGAAACGACCTTACCCATTTTTGTGTCTTTTACAACTGCAAGCTTACCTCCACAGTTTGCTCAATATGCCTTTTCGCCGGCTAACGGTGAATCCGGGGTTAACCCTCTCGTTACTCTGAGCTGGTCTGCAACTGACCCGGATGGAGATCCACTCACCTATGATGTTTACCTTGGAACTCAATCGCCCTTGCAGCCTGGGGATCGAAAGACAGTCAATCAGACAACCGCGACTTATAAGCCCCCGGCACCACTCGCTGAAAATACACAATACTTCTGGAAGGTAATTGCCCGCGACAACCATGGCGTTGAAACTGAAAGTCCTACGAACTCTTTTACCACAGGACTGTCTTTGGTCTATTGCAATCTTATCCCTGATGCTACTACTATTCATAGAGGAGGAACTCTTGAATTTCAGGCTGTTGTAGAAAACCGTACCGATAAGGAAGGAAATGTCCTCTATGCGACGAAGGTAACTAAACCAGATCTCAGTTTGTATCCGCCGACCGGTTATCTCGTTGGGCCTCAAAGCATTCATTTGGTTCCATATGGATCAAACCCGGATACATATATATCGCATACCATACCAACAAGTGCTCCATTGGGACACTATATCTACCACTTTTATATTGGCAGATATGGTATGGGCCTTATTTATGAATGCCAGTTTGGTTTTGATGTGACGTTGTAAGCCAATTTTGAATCTCCACAGATCAAGAATGCTATAATATAGGTCAATTTTTACGACTCATTAGCAAACTTTTCAAAACATACGCTCTTAATGCAAATCGTGGAAATACAAGACATTGCGAAGTTTCTGATAAACCCGCTCCTGTATGTTTTAACAGGACTGATTTTACTTATGTTACTCAAGAAGCATAGGCTAAAGATAGCTCTATTGCTCGGAATTTATTTTTATTGCATAGGCGTAACTTTTACAGGGCAGGTCTTCTCTAAGGTGTGGAAAGAGGATGACACCTTCAACCCGGACATAACTTATGATGCCGTTATTGTGACAGCGGGAGTTACTGATCCGAGGTGGTACATTAATCGTAGAAACCTTCCGTATATCCCCGCTAATTTCTTTTCTACTATTGAAGATTCTGACAGGGTTTTTGCAGGGATTCAATTAGTAAAATCAGGTCATGCTAAATTACTTCTCTTTGGAGAATGGATTCACGATAGTTATAATGAGGTTGAAGTCGTTAAGAAGCTTGCCGCCGGGATGGGATTGAAAGAAAATCAAATTCATATATACGGTCAGGTGAAAAGAACCTTGAATGAGGCTGAAGGCATAAAATCGTATGTGGAGAAGCATCCGGTAAAAACAATTTTACTGATCACTTCTCAGCACCATATGCGGCGGGCTCTGGCAATGTTTAGAAAACAGGGATTGAATCCCGACGTATTTTCTGTGAACAAAGAAGAACCGATCACATGGGAATCCTTTGTTCCGGATGTGGATGGAATAGTGAAAACACAGGAATACCTTTATGAAGTCATCGGTTATATAAGCTATTATGTCAAAGGAGATTTATAGATAGGTTGACCATTTAGGTTATGTAGGAAGCATCTCCTTTTTCGTGAGAAAAACTTATGGTAAGGATATAGTATTTTCGCTCATTCTCGCCCCGATAAGATCGGGACTCCGAGGATTTTGCCTCTTTATGTTAAATATTCGCATTGGACTATCAGCAAAAATAAGCCGCTCAAATATTACATCCTTACCATCACGAAAAAGGAGATGCTTACGCGAATCCCTGCGTGTTTAGGTTTATACACCATTTGGGTTATGTTAAAATACGCCGTGGCTATTGAGACATTAACAAAAATGGAACAGATGGTAATCGAGAAATTTATTTCACGCATCACTGCTACAATGGACATTGAGTCGATTTATCTTTTTGGTTCGAGGGCAGAGGTGGAAGGTCATAAAGAAAGCGATATTGATGTAGCGATTGTTGTCAGTAATGAAGCGATAAAGGAGATAACCCAAAGGGTTATTGAATCATCAATAGAAGTCGAAGAAGACCTGGATGTCAGCGGCACACTAATGCTGAGTCCGATAGTCATAAATGAAATGTTGCTGAAGTCAAATATTGGTATAGGAAAAAATATCAGAGAAAAAGGTATTTTATTATGGTCGAAGAAATCAAGACAGAAAAGAAAAGTTATATAAGTGGAGCCTTAGAGCTCTCAAGAGAGAAAATAGAAGCCGTCATCGATGCTTATAGGAGAGGGAATTATGGCCAGGTTCTGTCAGCGATATACTATGCCTATTTTCACCTTATAAAAGCGCTTTTGT
>MGML01000174.1:0-165 GCA_001796415.1 Chloroflexi bacterium RBG_13_46_14 | reverse complement strand
TGAGGGGGGAGGTTTACCCGCCTCTGGCGGCGCCGAAGGCGACCAGGGGTTAGGGAGAGGGTAGATTAATGAAAATATTTTCAACACCCTCCCCTCAAGGGAAGGGATAGATTTTAATTTTGCTGCCCTGAGGTCTCTGCCGCAGGGTTCTTCACAACAGATTTA
>MGML01000173.1:10920-11810 GCA_001796415.1 Chloroflexi bacterium RBG_13_46_14 | reverse complement strand
AACAGGGCTACGTAAATTGTTGGCGGGGTATAAGCGCCCTTGCCGAATACGTGGTCGAGCAATTCAAGTTCCAGGAAGTCTGATTTTGATCCTGCCATGATTATTTACCTCCAATTATCCCGTAGGATATTTTTGTTTTGTAACCGGTCGTTTTATCGACCGCAGTTCCTGTTTATATAAAGCCAGTTTTTCTCTTCCCCAGGACTGATATGTGCTTATCAGATTGCTGGCGATCGAGAGTTCCGATGAAGCGTAACGGGCGTAATCACCTTCGGGGTTGCCGGCGTAATTGACCTGGTTAATTAATGACCGTCCGGACGTCAGGTCGGAAACCGCCTGCTCAATCCTGGGACGGATGTTGTTAATCCAGTCCAGGGCGAGATAGGCAACGCCGCCGAGCACAAGGATCCTTTCCTGCATCCGGTTAAGGGTTGTAGACGCATCGGTCAGTTCATGCACCTTGAGACAGTAGAGATAGATATTCGATCCGTCCGGAGTCCCGTCATATTCAAACCTGAGCGTATTACCAAACCGTGAACAGTTCCGGTAATCGGGCGGATTACTACCGACCGGATACTCGACCTTCTCCACGTCCAGCAGGTTCTCGATATCGCTGATATCGATTTCCAGGGAAGAGGCCGTTGTCGCCACCGTGTCCTTGTCTTCATACGGGCTGTAATCGGATATCTCTACCAGGACATTCTCGATCTGAATGCCTATCTGCTCATCTTCGAAGTCCTGTTCCGAACCGACCTCATCCAGGAGTAGCTGCCTGATCTCATCCATAATCGCGCTTCGATACTTCGCCATGATTATCCCTTCCTGGTCGCAGCCTGCTTTTTGATAGGCTTTATCTCGGCTGCCTTTGCTTCCTCGGCATCCATTTGCCG
>MGML01000173.1:10007-10794 GCA_001796415.1 Chloroflexi bacterium RBG_13_46_14 | reverse complement strand
TTTTCTTTTTCCTTTTCGCCTGATTTCTCTTGACCGGAGTCTTGACCATCTTCTCGATCTGTTCGAGCACCGGTATCCAGTATTTCTCCATGACGTTCCGGATATCGTATTCGATAGCCTTTGCCCTGGCTTCCATCTTCCGGACAGCCAGTTTGCCGGACTTCTTTTCTTCGTATGCCTCTTCTAGATACTCTGTGATTTCGTCCGGATCGGCACGGCCTTCCCAGGAATTCTGTTCATCGAATTCGGGTATCATGCGCTTGAGTATCCAGCCGCCGCCGCAGAGTTCGGGCTGGGCGGTATTGTTGGATACGATCACCGGAATGCCTGCTGCCTGGGCTTCGACGGTCGGTATCCCGAACCCTTCACCCTTCGAGTTCGAAAGGTATACGTCCAGGGCGTTGTACATGGCGTTCATGACATACGGCTCTACTCCGGTAAGTTTTAGGTCACGCTTCGGAGGAAAGACCGTTACATCCTCGATCATCAGGTTTTCTCTCAGGTACTGGAGGTTTCTGCCCCGGTCGTCGAAGGCGTCGGTGTGGCAATACATCATCACATCGGGATGATTACGCTTGAATTTCGACAATGCCAGGAACGCAGATACCCAGTCCTTCCGCTCCCGGACGTTCGTCCCGACTTTTCCGATGACGAATTTATCTTCCCATCCCAGGTTCTTTCTCTCCAGCTGTCTCTGCTCGAGATCCGGCTGGTAGACATTGCAGTCGATCATGTGAGGGCAATAGAAAGAGTCTATCCCCTGGGCTTTCATTTCTTCGTTACCGAA
>MGML01000173.1:9137-9294 GCA_001796415.1 Chloroflexi bacterium RBG_13_46_14 | reverse complement strand
TCGCGGATGGTTTTCGTATCTCCGGATTTGTCGGCATGGAGAATGGCGTCAAGAGCCGAATATTTGGCGTAGGTGGCCGGATTGAGTACACCGTACCGGTCGGTTACCGGGGCTTTCTGGATATCGAGTTGCGCCAGGGCGTTTGTGAGGTCGCCAA
>MGML01000173.1:5496-9046 GCA_001796415.1 Chloroflexi bacterium RBG_13_46_14 | reverse complement strand
CATGATCGGGTCCATGACCTGTTCTTTGAAAGAAATCAGGTCAAGGCTGAGTTCCTGCGAAGTGACCTCCACGGAAACGTCCATGAAATGGTCGAGGACCACGGCAACACTGGACTCTGAAGGAGTCTGCATCGCCACAGTGGTCGAGAAGGCGGTCGCTTCGTAGGTCGAAGGAACCCGTACAAAAGCCGTCGAGCCGGTTCCTTTCTTGTAAGCCTCGTCATGTTTCCTGTAGGTGAGGTTCGCCGCGACCAGGTTGTTTTCGAGTGCGATTACGGCTGCTTTCGCAATTTGAGTCGCTGTAAGGAAAGCCATTGTTATTATCCCTTACGGGAGTTTTAATCCTCCTAGGCGGACTTATGCTCTTTGAAATACTTGTCCATAGCTTCCGGACTCATAGTTTCAAAGTCGGGCTTACCTGCGCCTTTGCCATCGTTGCTGTCCGGTTTCCAGGTGTTATCCTGGTTGCCCTGATCCCCGCCTCCGTCATCGCCGGGTTTCAATTTGCTGGCAACTTTTTCGAGTTTTTCCGGATCGGTAATTCCGAGATCGAGGAGGTCATCTGCTTTCAGGTTGTACCTGGCGGCAATAAGATTGACAGTGCTGGTCGTATTGGCTTTTTCGAGTTCGGCTATTCTGTCCTCGAGCTCTGTCTTAGTCTTATTGAATCCCTTCTCTCTTTCTTCGAGTTCGCGTTCCCGCTTGGTTACGCTTCTCTCGTCCTGGTAAGTCCTGAGCTTGACAGGGTCGTCTTTGATCTCATTATACCTGGCTTCTTCCATCCGTCTTTCGAGATCGTCAAGCCTGCTCGTGGCAGAATTGAGTGCGTCGGAAAGCCGTGTTTTTTCCCGTTCGAGTTCGCTGATCTTGCGTACCCGCCCGGATGAGGCCTTGGCATCGGCTACAAGTTTATCGTGCTCCTCTTTGGCGAGGGTCACGCGAGTACTTCCACCTTTGTCACCGGAAGTTTGTCCTTTATCGGAGTTCGTCCCGCCTTCTTTGGTGTTTTCGTCTGGCATATTTAACTCCCTTTTCTGGTGAGGCCCTGCATGATTATTTATTTACAGGACCCGGAGTGACCTTTTACTTGGTAGCGGGGCTGGGTGACGATCCCAGTCTCCTGGGTTTATGGGACCCTGGCGTGTATCCGACACCCCCGCGATAACCCTATTTCTTATGGCTCGCCATTCTTGCCCGGATACTGGACTCGGCGTTTTTCCTGGTTTCCGATGAGCCTACCTGTTTGCCGGTATCCTTGTTGACGATCTTGAATGGCTTCGAGCCTGTCCCTTTTTTAATTGTGTACGGCATTCTTTTCTCCGTTACGTCAACTAAATTCAGTGTAGATAAATACTTACCATAAGTTCAAGCCTTTACTTAAAGGTACTCTTGAACGCTTCTACCGCGCCCTTTTCTTCCCAGGGATCGGTATATTCAGGCTTACCTCTATCACTGACCGACTTTAATCCCATTACATCGACCAGCCACTTTTCAAGTTTGGGATGCTCTTTGCGGAAGTTCAGCCGGGGGTTTCCCAGGGGAAGATTGACGTATTGCAGGTACTGGTAAAATACCTGTTTTGTAGGCACCTCACTGAAATCAATCTTATTTATTTTACCGAGTTCGACCATGCTCTTGTAAAAGTCGGGGTGTTCCATGAGATACCATTCATCCTCGAACCAGAAGTCCGTATTGAAGTCTTCTCCCCAGTTATCGGGTTTTACGATCTTCGAGTATTCGAGATACTGGGGGATCATATCTTCATTGCCGATGAAGTTTTTATATAAATCCCTTTCTTTCCTGGCATCCCTGAAAGCCGGGTTGTCGTCCAGCATTTTCTGCCGGACCCTGGCCCTTATCTCCGGATCCGCGATGTAGTATTCGGAGCTTCCCTGCTCGTAGGCATCGTACCGGTCGAACAATTCCTGATTGTCCAGGTATATCTGACCGTACCTCGGGTCCGGAACATCGGAGAAGTCGATAAGAGAATGGACATTGTTTCCCATGATCGAGGGATTGATCAGGAGATCGTACAGGTCTTTATTTTCCCTGAGATAATTCTCCCTGATGTAACTCTTGTCGACAAGGTTATTGTAGTAGTAAACGTATTTATCACGGAGAGCGTTGGCTTCATCTTCTATTTTGTACTGATAGAAGTCCTTCTGACGTTTCGCCTTCGCAAGCTGCGTATAGTTCTCGTGGTCGGTATCACTGTATTTGAATTCATCAAGTCCAGGGTATTCGACATTAAGCCTGATGACTCTTTCGTCCCAGTCCGAGCCGTCATCGGTAAGAAGATCATTATCCAAAGCCCACTTATGAACTTCAGGGTTATCGATCAGCCATGCTTTCGCTTCCGAACTCTGGCTGCCGTATGTGTCGATTATTTCGCCGCGATCGACCCATTCTTCCTGGTACCGGTCGCCGGCGTTTTCTATGGCGTCGACCCTCCTCATATCATCCACCCATTCGGGGTTATCATCCTTGAGTTGATCGATTGCGTTCACCCTGGCGTCCTTGTCTTCTATGTAATTCGAAGATTCTCGGTCAGAGTAACTGTCCTTTAATAACTCGAGTTCCTTGTGCTTGAGACGCAGGTTGATAGCTTCCGGAGGTCTGCTGACCGGTTCCCGGTCCAGCCATTCTCTCAGGGTATCATCCCCGGAAAGAAGCTGGCTGACTTCGAGGGAGTTCGCGCCGTGCTCCTTGACGAGATCGAGATATTCAAAATAGCTGGTTACATGACCTGCCGGCGGCAATGTCTGATCCGGTACGGCATTATCGGGTATACCGAGGTCATCGACCAGATTAACAAACGCGTCATAGGCTTCCGATGTGAGCAGTTTTCCACCATTGAGCGCAAGCAGGGCGTTCTCCCGCGCGGAAGATTTCAGGTAATCATCGCGAAGATTCGCTTTCAGTTCGGGGTGAGCTTTAAGGAACGCGCTCTTATCATCGGTCTCAAGGTATTGTACAAGCAGATCGTACTGCTGCCTGGATACGTTGCCGAGATAAGCCTTCGGATACAACCTGTCGAATTCCTTGAGTTTCGCGAGACTGGTTATTTTCCCACGGGCTTTCCACTGCTGGTAATATTCGATGATGGTATCGGCGTTGTCTTCGTTATTGATTTTATACAGAGGCATATCCGGTACGATGCCGGCGTTCGATTCGGCTGTTTTGAATTCAGCCCAGATCCTGGATTCTGCCGGCGACTTCGGATCGTTGAGAACATCGGACGGCAAGGTCTTACTGTAAATGCCGTTAAGATCTGACAGCCAGTTATTCGTCTTGTAGATTTTCGGCTCATTAACCGATAGCCCCCCGGGCTCCTGGATGATATCGCCGAGTTTTTCGGTCGTTGTATTTACCCTTTCTTTCGCGCTCGGGTCCGGTGGTTCCAACGCCCACTGTGAAAACACGAAATCCTTAACCTCGATATCCCCTTCTTTCGTTCGAATCAGCTTCTCCACCTGGACGATATAGGGCGTCGGCAGACCAGTCAACTGCCCGCCGGCTTTGGCGAGAAATTCTATCAATGCCGCCGCGT
>MGML01000173.1:1555-5357 GCA_001796415.1 Chloroflexi bacterium RBG_13_46_14 | reverse complement strand
GGAAGCCGACTGTATCATCTGCCCGCCGATCAGCATATAATTGAGCGGGCCGAGAATAGCAGCCCGCGCCTGCCTTTCAGGCTTCCACTGAAAGGCATCGGAAATAAACTGGAATAACATCGGCATGACTACCCAGGTGAAGATGATATTTGATGCCGCTTTCGCCCGGGATCCCCGGCCGTACTTGAAGTTACGCATGTTGTCACCGATCAGACGGAAATATTTGTTCGGCTGGTTCTGAAACATGGTGAGCAGCTTATACCACGATCCGCCGTTCTGTAACGATGACAGCGTATCGATACCGAATGACGGCTGTGTCCGGTTGGTGGTATCCTCCGCCTCCGCTATCGCCTGCTCCTGTGTGAGTCCCGCGGCAAGACCGGCTTTGTACTTGGCCCACATACCCTGTGTGACCGCGAACGCATCCATCAACCTGATCTGCAGCAGGAACCAGTCAAGATAACTGGCGGCGCCTGATAATTTCTTGACGCCGTGTTTCTGCGTAGCGGCGCGGATGTCTCTCTCGAAGCCTGACGAGATCCTGTTAGCGAACCCTTCCGAGTGTTCCCGAAGGAATCTGAAATTCTCAACCGGATTAGACCAGAAATCGGCGACTCCGGTGAAGAAATCCGTTACCTTCATCTCAGCCATGTAAGCGAACAGGGAGGGTACCTGTTTCAAACCGACAACCGGCTTAATAGCCAGGATCGACTTTGTAAAATTGCGGCGCAGAGCGTCGACCATGCGGACAGTTGCCGCCGTCTCGACTCCGTCCCGCGCCATCTGATTTATGAACACGCTCAGTCGTTCGTAAATCTGAGGGCCGTGATATTGCAAAATCGCTTCTTTTGTCTGAGAGTTGTTGAATACCCGTCTCATATCACGGATCGGGATAGAGAACGCCTTGAAGTGCTCCATCTGGTCGATATGGTTCGAGAGCGTCTGTGTCGCTCCGTTGTATTTCAACGGCCTGATGTTCTTTACTCTCGATTTAAGACTGCCGTTAAGCGTTGACGCATAGTCGGAGGCGTCGGAAAACGTCAGTATCTGTTCCGGCACCTTGCCGTCGAATTCTCTCCGTATCGGAGAATAACGCTCATTGTGAGGCAGATTGACATTATACAGTTCCCTGTAAATGTCGTTGACCGATTTATAATAGTCCTCGTAGTAATCGAACATCGCCTCGGCAAGCTGCTTTTCCTCATTAGTCAGGGCATTGTTGACGGCATTGATCACGTCTTCAGACCATCCCATGCCTGCCCGGAATGTGTCGGTAAGTGTCCCGTCCTGGAGCTGCATGTATTTGGCGATAAGCTGATCGCGTGTCAACGTGAGATCGACCGTCTTCTGACCGGGATGCTTCTCAAGATATTCATCGGTTAGAACAAATGTTCCGAGTTCGACCTGCTCGTCAAGTTCATTCAGTACACGGTTGACCTGCCTGGTGGATTTCACCTTGTAGATGTCCTCGATAATCTGCCTGAATTTCTTATAGGCGTCCCGGGTACCTGCCTCCTGCCTCTGAGTGGCGCGATGTACCTGGTTGACGAATTTCGAAATGATGCTTTGATAAGGCTTAGAGGACTTATCGTACTTGCTTATCTTGTCAATCAGATCATCCAGCCCGTACTGCCAGTTGACGAGTTTATCCAGCCACCCGGGCTTTTCGTTTATATCAGGCGCGGCGCCGGTCGGTTTTAATCCCTTGTTGTCGGTTATGATACCGATGAAATCACCACGCAGCTTTTCGATCCGCTCCGATTCCGCTTTTTGCTTTTCCAGGCGTTCGATCGTGCCGACCTCGGTAAACACCTTGATGTAATCGATCATTTCGATAAGCTCTTCGCTTGTCATGCCTTCTATACCGGCAAAGTACACGGCTTCATTCTCCGCGTACATTTCATCATGGGTTATTTCTCCGGCTTCGTATTTCCGGATATTATCAAGCATCTTTTCCCTCGCCTGGTCGCGGTCCATGTCGAGATTATGCGTGAGAATATCGATATGTTCCTGGATTTGAGGAGTAAACACGCCCTTTAATACCCCGGATGTTTTACGAGTCCGGGCGCGTTTAAGTAGCTTTCTGACTTCAGCCCGGAGGCGTTTCTGTGCCGACTGCTCGGCATATTCCTGAACCCTGGTCATCTGGTACTGGAGTTCAGCTTCATTCTTGACATCGGTGACAGCAGCGAGGAATTTGCCGCGCTCAGCCATAGGAATATTTTTACGGATAAACTGGGCAAGGTCTTTTTTCATGGCCTCGGCAGTCTTCCGTTTCTGCCACCATTCCTTGTATAACCGGCCAAGTCCGGTAAGTTCTCTTTTTACCCGAACCTCAACCGGCTCCGTTACCCGCCGCTCTTCAAGCGCCTGTTCGTAGACATCGACTATCGCCTCGAGCTGCTTTGTCGTGAATTCAGGGTATAAATTCTTCGCGCCGCCGTGAAAGGCGAGCGACCGGTTACCCAGTTCCGACTCGACAGCCTCTTTGTTGGACTCGATATCTTCAATTGTATCCGCCTTGTTGACCTGGATCTGTCCGTAAAGCCTGGCGGCTTCCAGCCTGAGTTCCGCTTTCGTGCCCTCTCCCTTCGGTAACCTGCCGGGTTTACTCAGTTTTTCGGTCATGTCGGCGTACTGCTTTTGGAGAGCATCCTGCTCCTCGATCGACATCTGACCTGGAAGCGGCCTGGCTGCCTGCTTTGCTTTCTCAGTTTCTACATCTACCAATGGCGCTTTTCTTGATTCTTTTCCTGATACTTCTCCGAACATCTGAGACTGAGCGCCGGTGGTTTCCATGCCGGTGAGTCCCGTCTGTACGGAAGTGCCGGGGGGCATAGTTGTTTCCTCTGCCTGACCTTCCTCTTGAAACAGTGTTGGTTCCTGACCATTGCGAATAATTGAATCTACTTCAGCCTGATCGAATTCCTGTATCTGTTCATCTTTCCAGCCGAGATTCTTTAACTGTGATACGGTGGCTTCATCTAATCTTGCGGGCGGCTGCTGGTTAGGCGCTATCTCCTCCTCCACATACTTACGTATCGCCTCTTCCCCTTCCGGATAACGTGCCGTCTCGTTCAGGGCTGCCGTGCGTGCCGCTTGATTGGTGGCGCCGGCTTTCATCTGCCCTTCGTAGGTTTCGTTGTAGATGTTCTCCAGGGTATCCGGCTTGTACCATTCCCCGGTTATAGCATCGAGCGTCCAGCCCCCTCTTTTCTTCTCCTGGTAGGATTTAACCTGCGCCTCGGTCGACAGGACATGCCGTACGGTTGATCCGCCGCCGAATAACGCGAAGGGCAGCGTGGCTATTAAGGTCTGCAGGATTACCTCATCGATACCCTCGAATATCCCACGGTTTTCATCATAGAGAGAGACGACTTTGTTCTGCATGACCGTCTGTATCACTTCCTCGGCAACCTCGGACGCTTCGACCTTGCCAAAGGTAGTCAATCCTTTCGTGGCAGCTTTCTTCAGGATATTTTTAGCCGTCTGCTCGACCATCAGATCCTTGATCCCTGTTTTGACAACGCCGAAACCGGGGAATACAGCTTTCAGCAGCGGTATATCGGAAATAACCTCGACAGCCGATATCGCGAATCCGGTCGGGAGGGCTGACAATGCCGCCTGGTCGGGTGATAGACCGGCATTGACAAGATCGTCGAATACCTCGGCGGTCTGCATCGGCGTCGCCATAGCCATGCCGGCAGCCATCGAAAGTAACGGGTTCTGCGTCAGGAAAAAAGTAGCGGTAGTAGCGGCCATGACGCTGACTGAAAGAGCGGCACTATTGGCGATGGTATAG
>MGML01000173.1:1117-1465 GCA_001796415.1 Chloroflexi bacterium RBG_13_46_14 | reverse complement strand
CCATAACGACGGCAGCACGATAGTAAAGAAATCCCCGGTCTTACGGAATAATCCCTGCTGCATTCCCGCTCTGAAAGCGTCCCAGGCGTCCTTGATGGCGTTCTCATCGATATACTGGAGGTCGGCGGTGATAGCCCCTGGTTGACCGGCAGGTGCCTCGGTCCATAACATCTCGACCTCATCGTCAGTAATCCCCGGTAATAAAGCCCTGAAAAGATTGTCGGTTGTCTGAGAACGACCGGTATTGTAGATTAAATCTATCAGTCCGGGAATGCTCGTTTCAGGCGATTGATAAATTTCGGTCCTCAAAGTCGTGATATCCTCGGCATTCAGACCGAATACATTTGT
>MGML01000173.1:0-1037 GCA_001796415.1 Chloroflexi bacterium RBG_13_46_14 | reverse complement strand
CGCCACCGGTACGCTGATATTCACCGTAGAGAAGCTGAGATTCTTGCAGTTCCTGTTCGTAATCCGGATCAGGCCTGATCGGGGCGCCATAGACGTCCCAGTCCTCGATGTCCATTATCCCACCGGTACGCTGGTACTCTTTGAAGAGGAGCTGCTTGTCGGCAGCAGCCTGGTCGAAGGCAGTTTGCTCGGTCGTAGTACGCCAGGTGGTCGGTGTCACAACAACCTCTTCCGGTTTGACGGTCTCAGTGGGTGTAACGAAGGTCTGATTATTTATGTCAAACTGCCAGCCCTCCGGCATGTAGGTGTTGACTCCCAGGTCCTTAAAATCGTCTTTGGTGAACCTGAGCTTGTTCGGTTTGAGCTGGCGGAATTGAGCCAGGAGGGACTTGATATCACTCTTTACAATATCGATGCTGCTAGCCATGCAGGACCTCCTTGTTTATTCGTAATCCGGTATAAGATTCACTAACCTGTTTACGAGTTCTTCTTCTGCTTCATTAATTTCACTTGAAGAACAATAACGGTATCCTCCATCCTGGTGAAGCCTACCGCATAAGAGGTGGACGGCTTCATGCTTGGCAGACCTCTTAACATCAATGAAGGGTTTTTCCTCTTTGTCTGGTTTACTGTTCAGCCTGACCGTTGCTACCATATCACCCTGATTTATCGTTATGTTTGCAAAAGAACCATCTATCGGTTCGTATTTGAAAAATATATGGTAGCCATTCAGACCGAATCTTTCCTGCCATTTCTTGAATTCACTTTTGAATAACTCGAACATAATATTCCTATATGTTCCGCTGCCTGACTTTCTCCAGGATCGTATCTTTGATGCTCCGCGCCTGTCCTGCTATCCCCTTTTTCTGCGGACTCATCAGGGCGGCGATGCGGCGGCGGACTTCCTCCCTGGCCTGTTCCTTTTCCTTAAATTCGTAAAGGGCTGTCATCGTTTTCTCCTTCCCCTTCTCATGTTTTTACGGGATATTTTCAGCTTGTTTACACGCATTTCGATGTATTCCGGTTCGACCGGTTTA
>MGML01000172.1:6558-6635 GCA_001796415.1 Chloroflexi bacterium RBG_13_46_14 | reverse complement strand
TTTGGGATGTGTTGCCAACCATGAATGCCTATGACCCGACACGAATTGTGGACCTGGTGAAAGATATCGGTGCTGAA
>MGML01000172.1:6101-6333 GCA_001796415.1 Chloroflexi bacterium RBG_13_46_14 | reverse complement strand
TCAACCAGGAATTGTTACATTTAACCCGGTTACTTACAAAAGGTTTGCTTAGCTGAGCAGATATTCGTCTGTACTTGAAACGTCAGTTTGTCTAACATTTCTCGATAAAATAACACTTCTCGGAAAATGTGCGATTAGTCTCCAATCCAAAAAGTCATAAAGTTGGAGTCGAAGAAGCGCTAGATTATCATCCCTCTCCCGGGAAAGAGTTCTGTTATTATCTGATATAATA
>MGML01000172.1:5715-6083 GCA_001796415.1 Chloroflexi bacterium RBG_13_46_14 | reverse complement strand
TTACCTTATCGTATGACGCATCGAATTATCAAATAATGGAGGTAGAACATGGAAATCGTTGTAATAGGAACCGAACCGCCGTGCATTCGCTGCCATACTACTTTCAAACGCGCTAAAGAAGTGGCTCAGCAATTTTCGGGGGAAATAGAGGTAAAGAAAGTTGCCATACATACCAAAGAGGCAGAGCGATATGGGAAGGTCGAAGCCGGCCATGGCATAGAGGAGGCTGGAAATGTTAAGCCAGATTTTGAGAAGATGGGGAAATTACTCAGGGAACTTGATGGGTTGAGAACCGATGAAGAAAAAAACGAGAGCCTTATTGACGCCAAGCTCAAAGAGTTGGAAAAAGTACTTACCCCGGTGAAAGA
>MGML01000172.1:4805-5706 GCA_001796415.1 Chloroflexi bacterium RBG_13_46_14 | reverse complement strand
AGAACTGGGGTATCTGATGACTCCAGTCCTCGTGATTAACGGTCAGGTTAAGTCTATGGACTATGTGCCATCTAAAGAAGAGATAAAAGCATGGATTGAAATTGAATCCAAAAGTTAAAGTTAAAATTTATTCAGGGAGGTAAATATGATTGAGGTAAAAGTCTTCGGCACCACCCCACCCTGTGCCAAGTGTAAAGAAGTTACCAAGCGGGCGAATAAGGTTGCAGAGAAATATCCTGGTGAGATCGGCGTGACTCATTTTGATGCCCTCTCGAAAGAAGGAGACAAATACGGCATCCTGATGACACCGACCCTCGTTATCAACGATAAGGTCGTATCCATCGGTAAGGTACCCAGTGAAGATGATATTGAGAAGATGATTACGAAAGTGATGTGATAAGACCATGGCGATTATGATGGAAGTTTTCAGTGGCGACCCTCCCTGCCAGGCATGCCAGGAACTTCTGAAACTGGCCGACGAGTATGCCGCAAAATACAAGGGCAAACTGCAGGTTGTTAAACTAATCGGCAAACAAGCCATGGCAAAGTTTAAGGAATATAACCTGGAATGTACTCCGGCTACAGTCATTAACGAAAAAATAAGGATTGAGGGTATATGCCCCAGCCAAACTACTCTGGATAACGCCCTCAAGGAGGCTGGGCTGTGAGCAAGCTGAAAGTAGAGGTTTTTCTCTCAACTTCAAACGATTCCAACGACGTCAATTTGTCCAAATTGCTGGCGGAAATTAAAGATGAATATGGAGACAAGGTAGAAATAGCTATCTATGCGGGGCAAAATGAATTATTTAATAAGTATAATCTGACGGCAACTCCCGCGGCAGTTATAGAAGAAATGATAAAGGTAATGGGTTTTTGCCCAAGTAAAGAAACTCTTGTTTCG
>MGML01000172.1:4403-4789 GCA_001796415.1 Chloroflexi bacterium RBG_13_46_14 | reverse complement strand
GACTTGAGTAAATTAAAAGGAGGCTAAAATGAGGCCACTCCAAACCGATTTGTCCATCTACGATAGGTTTGATTTTGAAAAGTCACCTGTTGGTGTCAAGTTCCTCTATGATAAACCAGAAGATATAGAACAGCTAGATAAAAGTATGCCCGTATGTGAAATGATTAGAGAAGTACAGGAGAGAGGAAGACCATTTTATATCACCAAAGAGAACGAGAATTGTGTCGGGAAAGCGGCACTGGGCATGCTGGATGAGCCAGCACCATCCTCCTCAGGTAGCGGGGAAATCGGAGTCAAGCTGGGTATCTTTGCAGAGGCGAGGGCAAATCGCAAGATATACCAACAGCAGCCCCAAATGCCAATCGGTATTCAATATGTAATTTTTT
>MGML01000172.1:0-4315 GCA_001796415.1 Chloroflexi bacterium RBG_13_46_14 | reverse complement strand
AGGAAATGGAATGGGTTCTTCCTTCATACACGGATGGCAGAGTGAAATTTATGGAGCGTGACACAAGAATCAAATCCGAGTTATATAAGGAGCCTTAAAATCCCTGGGACAATGTCAATTCCTGTACGGAAATTACATGAATTTACTTATTATCTGCTGGTCGGACACAGAGAACACACTGGAATCATTAGAAGAAACATCTAACAACAAGTCATTGTCACTTTTTAGTAACTTGTGACCCAATAAAGTATCGGTTTGAGACTGTCGAAAAAGTCCCGTTTCCTTTTGAAAAAGGCTAATTTAGGGGAATTATCGAGTCCAAATCACTCCTAATCAACCTTTAAGAAGGTGAAAATTTAGTTGAAAATATACTTTTTCGGCACTCTCGGTTTGTTTGTTTACTGTGGTAATTCCCATCAAACTGGAATTCATCAACTGTTCTTGAACGATTGATATTTTGATTTTATTAATGCAAGAATAGGTAGAGCATGCACAGGAGGTTAAACTAAATGGACGATACCAAATATGGGAAGTATGTAGTCATAAAATCAGTAACGAAACCTGAACCGTGGCCTACCATGGAATGGATCGGTGAGACCGATTATCACACGAACGTAACGTTCATGATTACCCGAGTGATGGAACCCTGTGAGATGGAGGAATATCCACACTCCCATGATTTCGATATGTACCTCCATTTTGTATCATATGACTATGAACACATGGACGAACTTTTCGCAGAGATAGAGATAGGACTTGGTGAAGAGCGGGAAATGCATACCATAACTTCGCCGACTAGTGTCTATATTCCGGCCGGACTTGTCCACTGCCCCCTGATTTTTAAAAGGGTAGATAAACCTCTCATCCTTTTTCATACCAGTATCGCTTCCAAATATGTAGTAAAGAAAGAAGATTCTGAAAACAGGTGATTCTTGAAATAATCGAGATAACAGCTTATGAATGATCTGGTCACGAATATCCAGGGCTATTCAATCCATGACGGTCCGGGGATAAGAACCGTTGTCTTTTTTAAGGGATGCGGACTCGAATGCCGGTGGTGCAGCAATCCCGAATGTATCTCGCTGCTCCCCGAAGTAGGGCTCGTAAAGAGATTGTGCACGGGATGCGGCAAATGTGCTGAAGTTTGCCTTGCAGGAGCCCTGATATTGGGGGAGGATGGGTTACCGGGTATCGACCGTAAACTGTGTACAGGATGTGGTGAGTGCAGTGAAGTTTGCGCATACGGCGCTATTGTCCGGTATGGCAAACTGATGAGTGTCGAGGAAATTTTCGATATTGTATACCGGGATAAAATGTTTTACGACTCTTCAGGTGGTGGAGTAACAGTTTCCGGTGGTGAAGCGCTGTTGCATTCTGAGCTGGTATGTGGACTTTTCAAGAAGTGCCGTGATGCCGATATACATACGTGCATCGAGACATCCGGGTACGTCCCTTCATCCTTGATTCGGAAAAACACCTCCGGTATACTGGCAAACCTAACGAACTGATACTTGGCAACGCAAAAACGGTGATAGAAAGTACCGTAGAAACCCTTTTTCGTATGCCGTTAATACCGGGAGTAAATGACGATAGGCAGAATATCAGCGACACGGCAGCTTTTATACACAGCCTGGGAGAAAACGCCTGTCGTATAGAATTAATGCCATACCATCAGCTTGGTAAAGGCAAATATGAATCTCTGGACAGAGAATATTATCTCAGCGATATATCCGTACCCGAACCGGAGCAGATAGAATCGGTTAAAAATGCATTTGAGAATTTCGGTATTACCTGTTTGATATCAAAGTAATAAGCGATATAAAGTATAATTTGTATCACGTAACCCCGGAAGGAGGTTAATATGGCTACTGAAACAACAACTGATGAGGTTTTATTTGACCGGATCAATAACCTGAAGCTGAGTGAAGGTCTTTCCCGTCTGAAAGATGCTATGTTCAGCGCCCCAAGAGTAATATCCGTTGACCGAATTCAACTGGCAATGGAGTCCTGGAAAGAGACGGAAGGTGAAGACATCGAACTCCGTCGTGCCAGGATGTTCGAGAAGGTGCTGGAAGGTGTCCCTATAGATATCTATGATTTCGACATAATTGTAGGCAGAGAAACCGAACACCTTATCGGAGCGCCGATCTTCGTCGACGAAACCGGGGACTCGATTCCCGGTATCTGGGAGGAAGGTGATAACCTCAGCCGGGGGATGATACTACTTGGTATTAAGTCCAAAGAAGAAAAGGATATCCTGAGAGAGTGTTCACGCTTTTTCGCCGGGAAGACAGCACCCGACCACGTAAAGGCAGAATGGCAGTCAATTGTGGGGACCTGGGCTAAGGATATCACTGATGCAAAAGGCGCTGATCCTACTCCTGATTCCGGGTATTTCCCGGGTATAACCTGCAGAGGTATGTGGGAAAAACTTCTGTCCAGGGGAATGCGTGGCCTGATAGAAGAAGCTGAAGAAGGTATCCGGCGCTTCAAAGAGATGAAAGAGACTGATATCAACAAATTCTACTTCTGGGAATCGGCCATTATCGTCTGCGAGGCGATGATACAATACGCCAACAGGTATGCAGACCTCGCCCGTCAGAAAGCAGAAAATGAGTCCGACCCCGGAAGAAAAAACGAACTTATTGAAATTGCTGAAATTTGTGAAAGGGTGCCGGAATATCCTGCCCGTTCATTCCATGAAGCTCTCCAGTTTATGAACTTCATCATGGTTGGCAGAGGGTTAGAAGCAATGTATCCCCTGCTGGTCGGCAGGCTGGACCAGTATCTGAATCCATATTTTGAAAATGACATTACAGAAGGACACCTGACACTGGAAAGGGCTGCGGATCTGCTGGGAAGCGCTTTGATACTCTGGGGGATGAAAGTGGTAGCACCATCCGGTGAAACTCAAGAGGAAACCCACCAGTTCAGTTATAGTATCAACAGTATAAATCTCGGCGGCGTGGATATCGAGGGTAACGATGCTACCAATGCCTTGAGCTATCTCGTCCTCCATCTGATAGGTTTGATCAAGCTTCCGTCTCCCACCGTCCTGCTCAACTGGCATGCTCAGACACCACGCCGGCTGCTGCTGAAAGCCCTCGAAACTAACTATAAGACAAAAGGCGGCATACCCCTCTTTGAAAACAGTGACCACGTGGTGGCAAGTTTTCTTAATGACGGAACGCCTGCCACAGAAGCGAGAAACTGGTATGGTCAGGGTTGCGTTACTCCTATACTACCCACAAAAGTCGATCATAATGGCAGTGAAGGCAAAGGAGCAGTTAATGTGTCGCTCATGCTTGACCTTACTCTCCACCGTGGTATTTCGCAAATTACCGGTAAGAAAGTGGGTATTGATGTCGGTAATCCACGAGAGTTTAAAACCTTCGAGGAATTATATGAAGCCTTCAAGAAAGAATGTAAATATATAGTGAACAGGGTTATGTGGCTGGGCACTCTCGCCCAGAGTATCGAACCGCTCTACCTGCGTTTCCCGTTTAACTCCGTCGTTGCCGGACCGAACTGCATGGAAAAAGGCCATGACATATTAGTTACCGATTCAGATCATAGTTACGGTATCAGCGACCGCGCTATCGTGGATACGGCAGACTCGTTGACCGCGATTAAGAAACTGGTGTATGAAGAAAAAAGACTTACCACGGACGAACTCCTGCAGGCGCTGGATTCCGACTTCTCCAGTCAGAGAGGTGAAGAAATTCAGCAGATGTGCCTGGCAGCACCCAAGTTCGGTAACGATATCGAAGAGGCCGACTTGATGGTAAGAAATGTTGGTATCTTCTCCGGAAGTGTAATCATGTCCTACACCAACCCGTTTGATGTACCGTGTAAGATCTCCCGCGAAGGGCTGTCCTGGCACTTTTTTGGCGGCTTGGGTGTAGGAGCGCTTGCTAACGGCCGTAAATCAAAGGAGCCGCTGAATGACGGTTCGATTTCCCCGATGCGGGGTATGGATAAACTCGGACCTACCGGGGTAATGAGATCGGTCCTTAAAGCAGGTTTTAAAGAGTCCTACGCTTCCTGTCTGAACCAGAAATTCTCCGGAACCGTAATGCAGAGCCCCGAAAGCCGAGAAAAGCTGGCTGACCTGACCGAAACCTTCTTTAAACACGGCGGGCAGCATATTCAATTCAATCTGGTCGATACGGATGAATTACTCGATGCAAAAGCACATCCTGAAAAACACCGGTATCTGGTAGTTCGAGTGGGAGGATTCAGCGCCTATTTCGTAATGTTGTCACCGGAAATTCAGGACGATATTATTTATAGAAGTACACAGGGGTGTTAGGTA
>MGML01000171.1:5417-8111 GCA_001796415.1 Chloroflexi bacterium RBG_13_46_14 | reverse complement strand
ATTATAACGCAAAAATTCGGCGATAAGTGAGAAAAAAGCCGAAATTCCTGAAAAATAGGCATAAAATTGTGTTTTTGGCTATTGACTTTTCTGTAACGGATAGTCTATCCTCAGGTAATTAGTCGATTCTCTGGAAAAGGAGGTGATACGGTGCAGGCATATTGTGTCAAATGTAGAGCCAAGAGGGAGATGAAAGACCCGAAGGCAATCACCATGAAGAATGGTAAACCAGCAACACAAGGTACATGCCCCAACTGCGGAACTAAGATGTTCCGGATCGGTAAGGCTTAACTTATAATAGCTTTTTAGCTTGCATCATAAGGGGCGGTAGTAGTACCGCCCCTTTTTGTTTTCCAGCCTGTTTATTATTCTGTTCAGAGCATCCGTTTGACAACCTGGGTCTCATATCCCTCGAAAATACCGGGTGCCCGCTTCATGATTTCCTCTACCGTCCACTGGCCGCCTTCAGGCTCGGATATGCTCGCTACTGTTTCAGGTTTACTGTAAAGTCCGACACTGGTACCGGAAATGCTGAAACACGAGCCGCTGATATGGGCAGCATTATCCGAAGCCAGGAAAACGATCATCGGTCCGATACCGTCCGGATGCGGTGTCCTTTCAAGTGACGGCCCGAGATCCGAACCCGTAACCGCCATGTTGTAGGCGATCAACTCGAATGAAGCCCTCGTCCGGGCAAACGGTGAAAAAGCGTTACAGGTAATTCCGTACTCATACAGTTCGCTGGCCGCAGCCCTCGTCAGTCCCACTACACCGGCATTGGCAGCGGCATACTCCACATGATTCAGGCTGTCCCCTATCCAGGACAGTGAAGTGCAGTTGATGATCCTCCCCCACTTCTGCTCCATCATATGAGGAGCGGCGTGACGAATAGTATTGAAATAGCCGCCCGGTTTCACCGGAACAACATGGTCCCATAGATCCCTGGACATCTCCCAGATATTACTAAAACCGAAGGTCCCGGCGACGTTCGCCAGTATATCTATCTTCCCGTAGCTGTCCACCGCTGTCTGTATCAGCTTTCCGGCGGTCTCGAAATCCGATATATCCCCGAAGAATGGTGTGGCTTCGCCGCCGCGCTCCTTTATCGTTTTGGCAGTGGTTTCGGCGTCGCCGTTATATTCTTTTGTCAGATTGTTCACCCAGTCCTTCTGTTCCTGTGTCAGTGCTTCATAGTGTTCAGGTTTCAGGTGAACGAAACCAGTCGAACCCGGCTTCCGGTTATTGGTAACCACCTTCGCGCCTTCTCCGGCCAGAGCTATCGCGATGCTTCTCCCTATCCCCTGCCCGGAACCGGATACCACCGCTACCTTTCCTTTCAGAATATCTCCCATTTAACTCTCCTTCTCCGTTACTTTCAGGGTATTTTTCATCGGGGATGGCTTAATGCTATGGCAGCCAGATACAAAGTGTCAACATGGATTTTCACCCGGAAGAATAATACTTCCCTATGTTTACTCCCTATGTTTACTAATTGACTAAAGATGGATTGCAGTATATAATACTGCAATAGCAGTGAAATTTACTGCAATGGATTAATATGCTCGAAACGTTACTGGGTTCAAAACTAAGGGTGAAAGTACTGGGGTGGTTGTTCAGCCATCCTGATGAACGATATTTTGTCCGTCAGCTAACCAACCTGCTTGGAGAAGACTCGACAAATGTCAGCCGGGAGCTTATACGTCTGGAAAACACAGGAATCCTGGTTTCGCAAAAAGAAGGAAAACAAAAATACTACCAGGCGAATCGTAAGAGTCCCCTGTTCAATGAACTGCGCGGCATAGTAGTCAAGACTGTCGGAATAGCGGATGTAATACGCTCTGCTTTGTCCCGGGAAGCGGATCGGATCCGGGCGGCTTTCATCTTCGGTTCGATTGCTGATGGTACCGATAAAAAAACCAGCGACATAGATGTATTGGTAGTCGGTCCGATATCTTTCGGAGAAACGGTGACTCTTCTTTCTTCTGCGGAAGAAAAACTGGGACGGGAAATAAACCCTGTTGTCTACTCCGTTTCCGAATTCAGGAAAAGAGTAAAAGACAGTGACCATTTTATTTGTAATCTGCTGGAAAGCGAAAAGATATTCCTAATAGGTGACGAAAATGAGTTTGGAAGACTGGTTGAATGAAGGTCACCTGAAACGTCACAGATCAAACCTGAGAGAGATCGGACAGCTACTTGCCGTTTTCAGGCGTGATATTACAGATGCCAGGATTACAGGATTGAGCCTTGATAGGCAGTTCGAGTCTGCCTATAATGCCGCCTTATACTAGCAAAAGCAGCACTGGCTGCCAGCGGCTACCGGGCTTCCGGTGAAGGAAACCATTACTGGATAATCCAGTCTCTGCTTTTTACTCTCGGAATGAACGATATTTTTATCAAAACGCTTAATAAATTCCGACACATACGTAATATCAGTAATTATGAGATGACTGGCACGGTTTCCGAAAAGGAAGTAAAAGAGATACTATCCCTGGGAGAGGAATTGTATACTCAGGTAATAAAATGGCTTGAGGAAAACCACGCCGACTTGTTCACCAAGTGATGTGACTAATGCTGCGGTAAATGATTGACACCAGTTCATCCGGAATGTACAATACCATTCATATCGGTAAAGGAGATATGTTATCAATCCGATGAATACAGCCCGGAATAATACAACAGTCATGGATCGCC
>MGML01000171.1:1661-5404 GCA_001796415.1 Chloroflexi bacterium RBG_13_46_14 | reverse complement strand
CATCGAATACTTCCTGAAGTGGTTCAACGACCCCGAGGTTACTCAATATCTCAGCATGTACCTGCCGATGACCGAAATGGCCGAGGAAAAGTTCATAGAGGGACTGGGGACGGCGAACGCAGGAAAGGACGCGATGTTTTTCATTGAAGCCATAGAAGGTGACGCAAACAAACCGATAGGATGTGTCTCGCTGGATAACATCCATCCCAAAGACCGCCATGCCGTGTTCGGAATCGCCATCGGAGAAAAAGACTACTGGAGCAAGGGCTATGGCACGGAAGCTTCCCGGCTGATTATTAAATACGGATTTGAACAATTGAATCTGCACCGGATCAATTCGTTTGCCATCTCTTTCAACGAGAGAAGTCTGAGACTCCACCTGCGAGTGGGATTCAATGAGGAAGGCCAACAGAGAGAAGCCGTTTTCAAGAACGGAGACTATCACGACCACGTCGTGTTCGGGCTGCTCAGGAACGAATGGCTGACAATGGGAAACACGAACAAGTAGATGAATTTATACACCGTACACTTACTCAATGTATAATACCGGGGTAACAGAATAAATGATCACAATCTCTAACATATCGAAAGAATATATAGACAATGTCCTTTTCAGGAACGTCAGTTTCAACGTCAGCGCCCGGGATCGCGTCGCCGTTATCGGCGCCAACGGTTCCGGAAAGACAACCCTGTTCGAGATAATTACCGGTAATATCAAAGCGGATACCGGCAGTATAACCAAGCGCAGGGGCACCACGATAGGCTACCTGAAGCAGGATATCATCTCCTCTTCTAAAAAGAAACTCCTGGATGATATCGCTTCTTCTTCAACTGAAATCACAGGGATGGCGCACCGGATAGATTTACTCCGGGAAGACCTTGCGGAAGAAACCGACCCCGAAATCTCGGCCGAACTGATGGCACAGCTCGGTGAACTCCAGAACAGGTTCGAAGCGGCGGGCGGGTATGACGCCGATTACGAAGCCAGGACCGTTTTATCCGGCCTTGGCTTCAAGGAGTCCGATTTCAACCGACCGCTGACCGAATTCAGCGGCGGCTGGGTGATGCGCGCCGAACTGGCTAAACTCCTTTTTACCAATCCCGACGTACTTCTCCTTGACGAACCGACGAACCACCTCGACCTTGAATCATGCATCTGGCTGGAAAACTACCTCGATAAGTACCAGGGATCGGTGCTCGTAACCTCTCACGATCGGGCATTCCTGAACCGTGTCGTGACGAAGGTACTCGCCATTGAACCGGAGGAGGTGCTTTTCCACCACGGAAACTATGACAGCTATGTTATGGCACGGCAGAAAGACCTCCAGACCAGGGAAGCCGCCGCAAAAAGACAGGAAGTAATGATAAAGAAAGAAATGAGATTTATCGAACGCTTCCGCTACAAGGCAAGGAAAGCATCACAGGTACAGAGTCGAATTAAAAAGCTGGATAAAATAGAAAGAATAACGGTACTGAGAGCGACCAGGAAGATCGGATTTCACTTCCCCGAACCACCTCGGATAGGCGAAGAAGTCATAAAGCTGAGTCATATCGGGAAAGCCTATGATAAAAACGTTGTCTACACCGACCTGAACCTGACGCTGCACCGGGGTGACAGGGCGGCACTGGTCGGCCCGAACGGCGCCGGCAAGACCACCCTGCTCAGGATTATGGCCGGAGTCCTGCCTTTCGAGAAGGGAGAAAGAAAGCTGGGACATAACGCCTATACCGCCTACTACGCCCAGCACCTGCTGGAACTCCTTAATCCGGCAAATACTATACTGGATGAAGTGAGAAAATCGGCGAAGGATGAATCCGATGAACACCTGAGAGTAATTCTCGGTGCCTTTTTGTTTACCGCCGACGATATCTACAAAAAGGTATCGGTTCTCTCGGGAGGTGAAAAAAGCCGTCTGGCCATCGCCAAGGTACTTCTGCAGTCGCCGAATTTCCTGCTGATGGATGAGCCGACCAATCACCTTGATATACCGTCCCGTGAGATACTGACCGATGCCCTTGAAGCCTATAAGGGGACACTGTGCTTCATCACCCACGACCAGACATTGATACGCCAGATCGCCAACAAGATTATCGATATCAGGGACGGAAACGTCACGGTCTTCGAAGGTGATTATGACAGTTACCTTTACTGGAGAGATTCGTCATCTTCTGAAAGCAGAAAAGAACCGGCGTCTGTATCAGCACCGGCTCCTGTTCAGCCCAGGGTAAACCGGCGCGAGCAAAAGGCGCAGGAAGGCGAACTGCGGAATAAATACTACCGGGAATCATCGCCTTTGAGAAAACGCGCCGAAAAGTTGGAAAAAGAGATTCCGAAGCTGAAACAGCGACTGGGTGAGGTCGAAACACTGCTCGCCGATCCCGAGCAGTACCGCGATAGGGAAAAAGCCGCTGCCACGGTGAAAGAATACCACGAACTGACAGCCAATATACATACCCTGGAGGAAGAGCAGAAGAAGACCGCTGCCGATATAGAGAATCTGAAACAGAAATACGGTATAGCGAAAGAAGACGCCGGACTGTGATAACATAGGTAGCAGGATGACTGGCAATTACGGAAAACTGACCGATGAAATGATCAGTGAACTGGCGGATATCTGCGGCAATGTTATCACTGACAGGGACGCGATGCAGGACTACGCCCGTGACGAGTCTCCCCACGCTGAAATCCGCTTCCCCGAGGCAGTGGTAAACCCCGAAGATACTTCGACCGTCTCCCGTATAATGTCTTTCGCATCGAAATATAAAATCCCGGTCACGCCGAGGGGCGCCGGTACCGGACTCAGCGGCGGCTGTATCCCCCTCTTCGGGGGCATCGTTCTCTCGCTGGAAAACATGAACCGGATAACCCGTGTCGACGGAGAGAACTTCACGGCCGTTACCGAATCCGGCGTGCCGATGGCTGCTCTCTGCGCTGAGATAGAAAGCAAAGGGCTGTACTATCCGCTTTACCCCGGTGAGATGACTGCCACCATCGGCGGCACGGTATCTACCAATGCCGGAGGGATGAATGCCGTCAGGTACGGCGTTACCCGGAACAACATACTCGGCCTTGAAGCAGTTCTGCCGAACGGCGATAGTATAAACACCGGCGGTGAATACGTAAAAAGCTCTTCCGGCTACGACCTTACCCAACTTATCGCCGGTTCCGAGGGAACGCTTGCAATTGTCACGAAAGTGATATTAAAACTGACCACGAAACCGCCGAAAAGAGAGGTTCTCTTCGCCCCGTTCTCCAGCCTCCAGGACGCTATCGATGCCGTCCCGGAAATCCTGCACCTCAGGATGATACCGGCGGGACTGGAATTCATGGAACGCCGGATAATCAGTATTATCGAGGACTACCTGGAGAGAGAGATCCCCTATCCTGAATACGACGCCTTCCTGATGATAATCATGGATGGCGATTCCGAGGATGAGATCCATGAATATTTCGATACCGCCGGTGAGATCTGCAAAAAGCACGGCGCCGCCGAAGCGCTGGTGCCCGGCAGCGAACACGCCAAACGAAGGCTGCTGGAAGCCCGTGAAAAATTCTACCATGCCATAAAACGTTACGCCCCTATGGATCTTATCGACGCTGTCGTCCCCCGCAGTAAAATTCCGGATTTCGTCAGGCAGGTCAAGGAAATATCAGCCCAACACGGCATAACCGTCATCGTCTACGGCCACGCCGGCGACGGCAACGTCCACCTTCATCCCCTGTGCGAGAACATGAGCGAGGA
>MGML01000171.1:0-1486 GCA_001796415.1 Chloroflexi bacterium RBG_13_46_14 | reverse complement strand
ATCATTCTTACTCTCAAAACATATATTCACCCATCCCTCTTCCGTCTCCCTTTCCCTTGGTAAGGGAAGGGAGAGACTTATAAATAGGATTTAAGGAAGTCAAGGATCACTTATTAATGACATAGAGCGGCTGCTTGAGCGGGCAAGGGGTCGGGGGAGGGAATTTAGGATTTAACGGCTATCAATGACACACCCTTCTGTCATTACGATTCGCCGGAGGCGGACGATGAAATCGGGACGACGTGGTAATCTCTAAGATCCGAGAACTTAAAATCCCTCAGTGATTACTGATAATTAAGTATGTCAACCATCTCCCTTTTGTAAAGAGCCTGCCCCGTATCTGATTCGGTAGATATACAAGGTATTTGAAAACTCCTGCCGGATGAAAGTCCTTGCGAGAAAACAGCCTTTTCTCTCCGGCAATATACCTCTATAATGGGTACTATCGAAATAACCGACTACCCGTGTAGCAACGGGAAAGGAAGACGGAAAATGGAGAAACAGGAAGGCTGGAAAAAGCAGCTAAAAGCAGATCCTACTGACTGGCTTCTTGAAGAGTCCGATCCCGGTGTACGATATCTGGCTTTGCGTGATATCGTTGAAGCAAATCAAAAAGAGGTTAAAGAAGCCCGGCAAAAAGCCCATCGTGAAGGACCGATTGCCACCATACTCGATAACATGAACCCGGAGGGGTACTGGATAACACCGGGTAATGTGTATGCAAACAAATGCCGGGGCACTGTGTGGTCGATTATCTCACTGGCGGAACTGGGTGCCTCTGTTAATGAGGATAAACGCGTCGGCACCGCATGTAATTATCTTCTCGATTACTCTCTACTAAAAAGCGGTCAATTTTCACCCGGAATGAAACCCTCGAATATGGGACTCTGTCTGCAGGGCAATATGCTGTTATCCCTGATGGATTTGGGATACAGGGATAATCGACTGGATACCGCATACGAGTGGATGGCAAAAATGGTAACTGGAGAAGATGTTCCACGGAAGGTAAATCCTGACGGTATTGCCCCCGGGGAAGGCGTTCCGGGTCCATTTCGTTACCTTAAGTATATAGGTCCTCAATTTGCCTGCCGTACGAATGCGGACATGTCTTGCGGCTGGGCAGGAGTCAAGGTAATGATGGCTTTTTCCCGTTTACCGGTTGAGCGACGTACCGGTTTGATTGAACGCGCAGTCGAGACCGGGGTGGATTTCTTCCTTAACAATAACCCCGCGGAGGCTGGTTTTCCCGGCCACCGAACGGGTGTGCCGGATAAGAGGTGGTGGGAGTTCCGCTTCCCGAGTTTTTGGGGAGCGGATATCCTCCAGATTGCAGAGGCTTTAACCGGATTGGGATATGGCAGCGACCCCAGGCTGGCCAATACTTTTAATTTGATTTTAAGCAAGCAGGACGAGGATGGCAGGTGGCCGCTGGAGTATGTTGATTATACCCATAAAATGTGGGTTAATTACGGAACCAGAAACAAAC
>MGML01000170.1:6676-13523 GCA_001796415.1 Chloroflexi bacterium RBG_13_46_14 | reverse complement strand
TTATAAGTTCTAAGGCTGGTATCAGAATATTTACCATACCTTAAAATAAGAATCCCCGCCCTTAAAGGGGCGGGGATTTAATTTCCGCGGTGCCACCCTTCTTAGACAATTCTATAAATGAATTGACTATCTTTTACAGGTACGGAGATAATGGCCTAGGGTTAGTAACTCGATACCCTGGGACTTGATAACGCTTCCCTTGCGGCAAAGCCTACTAAAACCGGATAAACCGGGCTTTCGGTTTGCGGCTCCCAAGCCCATTCACCTGCTGCGCTGACATCGGTTCACACCTCGAGTATTCATTTCGATGAATACTGCTTCCCGACTCTCTGTGACCCGCTTTGAAGGTTACTAGTCTTGTTCACAGCCTCTGACGTTATTTGATTGTCATTGATTCTACTTGACTGTATATTGTTTGTCAATACGTAGAATGGATACTATTTATTCTTTACTCCAGTCGGATACGACTCCTATCGAGTCCATATCTTTATATACAGCGCAGTATATCAGGCATTCGCCGGTTTTTTCATTCACCTCAAGGCCGGCCGAGTACGTGGTCATGTAATTCAGTTTAGTGATAATCTGCTCGGAGATCATATTGGCTAACGGGCACATATATGGATCGATCCCGCTTTCCTTGAGTTTGACTTCCTTGGGCAGGTGGATACAGCCTTTCATATTCAGCTTAAGCAGGATGCCTTTTCCGCCTACCTTTCCGGTCATTTCCTGGACAAGACCGTCCATCTTGATTTCCTGGACGCAGTTTTCGACCAGTTCTTCAATAGTGTTGCCCTGGATATTCCTGTCATTGAGATAATCCGAGCCGACGAGTTCCACCTTGCACCGGGCATTGATTTGGGAAAGCTCGTGGAAAAAGATTTCTTCGAATCTGTATAACAAATCGTTGGTGTATGCTATTGTATCCATTTAGCTCCTCTTCTTGTTCCCGAATTTTTCCCAGTGCACGAACTCTGACGCATCTTTCCTGCCCTGGGGGTGACTGCGGCGTCCGGAAGGCCAGCCTATCGAGACGATAGCCAGCATCTTGTAATCAGCCAAACCGGTGGGAATACCGAGAAGCTCTTTTATCTTCTTGACTATACGGGGATATACGGCAGGTCCGTGGACCCAGCAGGCGCCCAGCCCGAGTGAATGCGCTTCGAGAATGGCGTTCTCTATTGCTGCCGAGAGGTCGTAAGGAGTATCCATCATTCCTTTAAGTTCTCCTATGACGACCATAACCAGCGGCGCATTGGCTGGGAAGTATGAGACCATTCCGCTGTAATAGAATTCGGCTACCCTGGCTCTTTCAGCCGGGTCTTCGTATACATCGAATCTGTGGTCTTCACCAAGGCAGTGTTCGGCAGTGCCGCGCTGGCCGGTCCCGACCTTGCACAGATCGCCGATTTTCTTTCGAGTTTCCGGGTCTTTTACCATGATAAAGTGCCAGGGTTGTTCGTTCTCACCACTCGGTGCCCACCGGGCGGCTTCCACGATTTTGTCGATCATTTCGTCCGATATCGGCTCATCGGTATACTTGCGTATACTCTGCCGGCTGCTTATGACATCCAGAATATCAGCCATAATATTTCTCCGATTTTTTATTTTTCTAATTGATGATTAGGAAATATCGAACACCTTGGTGGCTGCCTTGCCCAGCATGATAGCCTTCTCTTCTTCCGTGAAGAGGCCCTTGGGAGCATCGCTAATTGACTTTACCCATTCCGGTAAACGGATCAGTTCATTAGGATACGGACCGTCGCTAGCCCACATGACCTTCCACGGGGTAGCCTCATCAACGATACGGCGCAGCCACTGATAGAAACGATCAGGCCACATGGCACACTCGAACTGGCGCAGGGAAATATCCATATATACATTATGAAGAGAACGGCAAGCCCATATTGCTGCTTCCCATGCTTCACAAGCGGCGTGGGCTAGAATCATGTCAATGCCGGGGAACTTCTCGGCTGCCGAAGCGATGTACATCGGCTGGGCGTGCTGCCAGTGCACCTCAATGCCGCCGGCATGGAACATGATCGGAACGCCCTGCTTCTCTATATAAGCGTATAGCGGCCAGCAAATGGGATCATCGGGAAAGAAGCCTGCAGATGGCATAAGCTTGAACCCTCTCATTCCCCACTCCTCGATGCACTCCTGCGCCTGCCTCAAATGGTCGCCCCTCCGTGGATCGATTCCGGCCAGAGGAATGAAACGGCCCGGGTGCTTCTTCGCAGCATCGGCGTGGGCCTTGTTCTGCTCGCGGATACCCACTCTAGGCTCGCCGGTTGCCAGTCCCCAGTCTACCGCAAAAATAACCGTCTTGTCGACGCCCGCCTTGTCCATCTCTTCGACCATGCGGTCACCTTCGGGATCAATAAACGTCCTCATCACAGTCTCTAGGTATTCATCGAAGCTAAGGTTCTTATTGTGGACCCTGTTCCAGAGGCCCAGATACATGGTACCGATTGACTTGACGTACGAGCCTCTCGTCCAGCCATTGCCGACGAGGTGACGGTGCGCATCAATAATCATTGTAATACTCCTTCCCTGTACTGAAATTTCAACAAAATAGCAGATATGGTTTACTACTCTGTGACAATTACTATAAAGTAGTGATTATAGTATATTGTCTGAGTATTTTAATGTCAATGATGATGCCTTTTCAACGAGTGTGTCGGATGTATGAATGATATGGATAGTTAAAGTTGACAGAGAAATGGCTCTGTGTCAAAATAAATCGGCTGATAACCGCAAGGTTATCGTGTATTATATCTGCATTTTACTCCCGCATCATTCGAACCCCTCGAATGAATATATACCGGGGTAACGATTGTAAAGAACATACAGAACTAAGGAGGTTATACTATGCCTTTTGAATTATCTCCGGCGGAGGAAATGGCACGGAAAATTGCCCGTGAATATTGTGAGAAATATATAATTCCCCGCCGCAAAGAACTGATGACAAACGACCAGGATATGTGGGACGAAGAAGCCCACCGCCAGACCAGGGCAGGCCTTCACCTTCATATCGTACCTCGTGAAGAAGGTGGTACCGGAATAGGGTATGTGGCAAGCTGTATCACCATTGAAGAATTATGCGCCGCCTGGCCAGATCTTGCTTTTGCTATTTACGGTGAATTTGCTTATTACTTTGCCAAGGCTACCGGTGGAGATGTATATGATAAATACATGCCCGGTATTTTAAAGGGAGATATCCTGGCAACACCGGCTATTACGGAACCCAGCGGCGGTTCGGATATGCTTGGTCTCCAGGCTCAAGCCAAGAAAGTTGACGGCGGTTGGGTACTAAACGGTAGAAAGGTATTCCAGAGTGAAGGGCACTATTGCGATTTTGTAATGACACTTTTCAAGACGGGTGATCCTAACGATCCGAAGACCCCCGGCTCCCGGTCATTGACCGCTTTCATCGTCGATAAAGAATTCGACGGATTCAGGGTCGGCAGGCTTGAAAACACCCTGGGCAGGAAGAGTGATCTGACTGAATTTATCTTCGATAACGTATTTGTTCCCGACAATTTCGTTGTCGGTGGAGAAAAAGGAGTAGGAAGAGGAATAGCCCCTGTGTTCAGCGCTGTCGGCGATATCGGACGTCTTACCATTTGCGGCATGCTGAACGGTATTTCTGCCGGTTCTTACCGGACGGCAATGATGTACGCCAAGGAAAGACACCTTTACGGACGGCCGATCTCCGAGTTACAGATGATCCAGGCACGCATAGCTAAGATGGTGGTTGACCTTGAAGCTACAAGAGCTCTTACCTATCGTGCTGCCTGGCTTCGGACAAAAGGAATCAGGGCAGATGCCGAGCAGGCGACGGCGAAAAATTTTGCCGAGCAGGCAGCAATAAGGATTGCCGAACACTGCGTGAAAATACATGGTGGCTACGGTGTCCTGGAAGATTATATGCCGCATCACTATTACAGGCACGTACCGATGAGATTCGGTGCCGGTGGCACGGAAGAGTCCCTGGGTATAATGATAGCCAATGCAGCATTTCGTAACGAAGCGAATCCTGATCTCAGCCACAACTCAATGGAAACAGCCGGCTGGTGGGGGCGCCTGGAATGGTAAGAATGAATAATAGGCGAGGAGAAATAGCATGAAGCCATTAAATATAGTTGTGTGTGTTAAGCCTGTTCCCGATTCGAGATACTGGGACAGACTCAGCCTGGATCCGAAAACAAAGCTGCTCCGGCGCGAAGGTATACCTATCATCATGAATCCCCTGGATAAAAATGCCATCGAAGAGGCATTGAAAATAAAAGAAGAGCGTGGCGGCAAGGTTACGGTAATAAGTATGGGGCCGGACAGTACCTTCGACGTCCTTGCCTGGGCTTATGCGATGGGAGTCGATGACGCGGTTCTCCTTTCGGACAGGGCTTTCGCTGGCGCCGATACCCTGGCCACAGCTTACGTAATAGCTACCGGTATCAAGAAAACCGGCGATGTCGACATGGTCATCCTCGGTAATGAGAGTCTGGACGGAAGTACTGCCCAGGTTGGTCCGCAGGTCGCCGAATTCCTTGGAATACCTCATTTAACAAATGTAGAAGAAATCAAATTTGTCCATGATGATACCGTCCATGCCAGGTGTAAGATCGAAGGTGGACATATGGTCGTGGAGGCAAAGTTTCCGGTCACACTGGCTGTAAACAGTGAGATAAACGATCCCAGGATCCCTCCGGTTCATGGCGCTCTCTGGGCTACTGAGAAACAAAGTACTAAATACACGGCAAAAGACATGGATGTCGACGAGGAGAAAATCGGTCTTGCCGGTTCGCCTTCATACGTTCCCGAGGTTTCGAATATCGACACACAGCGCAAGGGTGAGGTGATCAGCGGCGATCCTGCCGACATAGCACGGCAGCTGGTAGAAAAACTCAAAGCCGACGGAGTGCTTCCCGAGGCATAAAATATCTGGAGGATATTATGACTGATACATATAGTGGAATTTGGGTATACGCAGAGCAGAGGAACGGTAAATTACTTGATTCAGGACCGGAACTGCTGGGTGAAGCCCGTAAGATAGCTGATAAACGCGGACAGGAACTGGCCGCAGTAGTACTGGGAAGCAAAGTCGCCGGTCTTGCCGAAGAACTGGCAGCATACGGGGCTGATAAGGTCTATATTGCCGATTCTCCGGTACTTGAAAATTATCTATGCGAAGCCTATGCTCCGGTACTCGAGGGCATGATCAAGCAATACAAGCCGGAGGTTTTCGTCATAGGCGGAAGCACTATAGGAATGGACCTTGCACCAAGGGTCGCGGCAAAGGTAAATACTGGTCTTGCCGCTCACGCGGTGGGTCTCGATGTAGACGATAACGGGTGCATGAAAGCTTTCGTGCCCTCGTTCGGCGGCAGTATCATGGCTTCGATCACCTGCGCCGTTCACCGCCCTCAAATGGCCACAATTCCCCCCGGATTCCTGAAGAAACCCGAAAAGCAGGAAGGGCGAAAGGCCGAGATCGTGAACGTCGAGGTAAAGATTCTTGAGCAAGACCTCCGCACCAGGGTGCTGGAAGTTAAGACTGAAGAATCAAAGGTTAAACCTCTTGAATCGGCTGAAGTAGTGGTCGCCGGTGGTTACGGTATCGGCAGCAAAGAAAACTGGAAGATGGTGGAAGATCTCGCGGCGTCACTCGGCGGCAGCGTCGGCGCCACCCGTCCGGCCTGTGATGAAGGCTGGGCTGTCCAGGACGAGCAGATGATAGGACAGAGCGGTAAGACTGTTCACCCGAATCTGTATATCGGTGTTGGGATATCTGGCGTTATCCATCACCTGATTGGAATCCAGGACTCTAAAAAAATAGTAGCGATTAACCGCGACAAAGATGCCCCGATTATGAAAGCGGCCGACTACGCGATAGTAGCCGATTACAGAGAGGTTGTACCGGCACTTATCGAGGAATTCAAGAAACTAAAAGCCTAATTATTGAATGGTGATTAAAAGGGGGCGAAAGCCCCCTTTTTATTGGTACTTTTTAAATTTATTTAATCACGGATTCCGTTTTGACCTTGTTGATCCCCGAGGACATATTCTCACCGGCAACCTGCGCTAATCTGGTGACCATAAACTGGTTAAGACTCACACCTTCAAGTTCAGCCAGTAGAGCAAGTGTCTCGTGCAATGATGGTACCATACGAATCCGGTACTGTCCGGAGTATTTACGCGATTTCAGAGGTTTGGGCATTTTATTTCCCAGCTCCAGAGAGGACTCAATCCATTCCCTTTTTACCGTTTCAAGCTCGGAGACAGCTTCTTCTGGAGTGTCTCCGGTCATTATTAAACCATCGAGTTCCAGTATCCGGGCTACGTAGTACACACCCTGGTCATCTACACGTTCAACTACAATAGTGTAGGGAAGCTGTGCGTAATATTCTGCTTGAGTTTTTATATCGCCCTTTACCATCTTCTCCCGCACTCCTACAAATTATCTATCATTTTGAGTATTCCATTTACATAGACTGGCTTGACCGGATTTTCTCTTTTATATGTCATTACTCTATTGCCAATGATAGCCTGGGGATGTTTGCTTCCTTCTTTGATAAAGCCATACTGGATAATTAATGCTTCAAAGTCCTTGAGTGAAACGTTCGCCCTGTTTGTCCTGATTCGTTCTTCTCTTTTTGACTTCTTGCTTATTCCTGAAAAGGAATGGTATCATATATGGTATCATATGTCAATACTGTATGTACGATAATTAATCAGATATACTTATACTATGGAACACAAAGAAGCGATGAATATCCTTCAGGAACTGGTGAAAAAGGGCAATCTAACCGATTCCGAGAGGGAAGCGGTCATCACGGCGATTGGAATA
>MGML01000170.1:3862-6527 GCA_001796415.1 Chloroflexi bacterium RBG_13_46_14 | reverse complement strand
TTCCTTCGATTCCCTGTCTCGGCTCTGTATCGATCAGCCTGATTCCTTTATCGGCAAGGTCGGCAAGTGTTTTTTTAATGTCATCCACCTCAATGCAGAGGTGATGGATGCCTTCTCCGCGGCTCTCGATGAATTTAGCTATTACGCCGCCATCGCCGACAGGCTCAATTAATTCCAGGGTATCTTCGCCGGCGGAAACCATGGCGGCTCTCATTCCTGATTCCGGGGCGTCGTGTATTTCGCCCAGTTCGGCGCCCAGCGCCTGGTATACCTTTACCGCTTCGTCAAGATTCTTTACCGCTATACCGGTATGACTTATTCCTTTTAACATTCGTCTTATTCCTCCTGTTAATGAAAAGGCAGGTTGTTCACCAATCTGCCCTATTATCCAATACTTTGCGGTTAATTAAAAGGCTTTACTCATGATGCAGACGCCGTTGTTTCCGGCATAACCGTAACTCTGGGCAAGCCCGACCTTCGGGTTATTGGTAATCTGTCTCGGTCCGAGATCGCCGCGAAGCTGGTAGGCTACCTCGATGCACTGCCAGAGCCCCTGGGCAACGGTAGCTTCACCGAAGGCACCGAAACCGCCACTGGGGCAAACAGGTACTTTACCGTCCGGTACGTTGAAATAACCGTCTCTGAGTAACTGGTCGGAACCGCCGTAGGGAAGCTGGAGGATCATATCCATGTAAGTCAGGTAATGCCACGAACTGTTATCGGGCAGTTCTACTACATTGATATCATCAGGGGTGCGTCCCGATTGCTTGTAAGCAGCGGCAAGGGCGTTACGGCTTTCACTCCAGCCCAGAGTGCCGACATCCGCCTGGGGATAAGAGCTCAGGTAAGTCAGGGGGATACAGGGATCGCCGAATGAAGGCGAACCCACGGCAAGACCTTCGATAAGGATGGGTTTATCCGTGTATTTCTCCGCCTGGTCCATAGGGACAACTATTATCGCGGAAGCTGAGTCGCTGGTAGCGCATATCTCATACAGGCGAAGAGGGTCGCATACCATCGGTGATTCGAGTACTTCCTGCAGAGTATATTCTTTGCGGTAACGCGCGTTAGGGTTATGTACGCCGCCCCTGCTGGTGATAACCTTGACCATGGCCATGTCTTCTTCGGTTGTGCCGCAGTCGTGAATTCTCCGGCGCATTTCCATCGCCCAGTATCCCGGATTGGTCTCACCGACCATCGCGTAGCGGATCCAGTCATTATCATACCGCTTATCATTACCCTGGGGTCTGAAGAATCCGCCGGCTGATTTATCTGAACCGACAGCTAGGGCGATATCATGCTCGCCGCTGGCTACTGCCAGGCAGGCTTCTCTGAGGATGGACTGGCCGGTAGCGCAGGCGTTTACGATATTGCAGCACGGTATTCCGGTGCCGCCCATCATTGTTGAGATGGATGTGCCGAGAAGCAGTGAGGGTACACCCCCCTGGTCGGCAATCCACATATAGGCACCGCAGGCCATCGTCTCGATATCTCTCCATTTCATATGGGCATCTTCAAGTGCCTGGCTGATAGCATAACAGCCCAGTTCCGCCATGGACTTGTCAGGCCATTTCCCGTAAGGATGGACACCCAAACCTACTATTGCAATTTCTCTGTTTTTCATTTATTAGTAATTCCTCCTATCCTTACTTTACCGGCTTCCAGGCCCACGTAATGTATTCGTTCTGATCATCTTCGTAGAGCTTCCTGGTGGTCATTTCCATTTGCATACCGATCTCGACCTGGTCGGTGGTCAGCATACCGAGAATTCTCAGTCCTTCCGGGAAATCAAGCATTCCGAGAGGGAAGGGCTCGAAAGGCTGCATCTTGAATGGTTCCGGCATTGGATAAGCCTGTACGGCGTACGTGTAGAGTGTTGCTTTGTTGCTGAGTTCGATTACCTCTACATTTTCTGTTTTCTTTTCACAGTCGGGGTTGGTGCAGTAGGGTGATTTCGGGAAGGCCGGGGTTCCGCATACCTTACATTTACTGCCAATCAGCTTCGGCTGATCGGAAGGCCATGTGAAAAAGCCTTCGGCCAGCGGTACCTTGTTCTTGGACATTATTTATCCTCCTTATATTAACTTAGTAATCATGCCGTTTTACCTGCCGTAATACGGCGTGGATTATACTTTTTCGCGGATGTATTCCGATAGTTCTTTTATAGAAGTGCCGGGACCGAATACGGCGCTTATCCCCTTTTCTTTCAGATAAGGAACATCCTCATCGGGGATAATACCGCCGCCGATAACCAGAACATCGTTCATATCTCGTTTCTTTAGTTCGTAAACTACACGTGGAAACAGTGACTGATGGGCTCCGGAAAGACAACTCAGCGCTATTACGTCCGGCTGTTCTTCCAGCGCCGCCTGGGCTATCATCTCGGGAGTCTGTCTTAAACCGGTGTAGATGACTTCCATTCCGGCTTCTCTCAGACCCATTGTGATTACCTTGGCACCACGGTCGTGACCGTCGAGTCCGGGCTTGGCTACAATAACCTTGATCTTCTTCTTATCGTTCACTTTAAGGATTCACTCCTGTTATTATTATCGGCTTTACTAAATCTTACCATATCCCGAATATTCACCGAACACCTTCTTCAGTGTCCCGGTAATTTCACCGATCGTTGCATAGGCTTTCACGGCTTCTATGGTCAACGGAATGA
>MGML01000170.1:1963-3841 GCA_001796415.1 Chloroflexi bacterium RBG_13_46_14 | reverse complement strand
CCGTTTCTTCAAGCTTCGCCAGTAACGTTTTAACCTTCTCGTTATCTCTTTCTTTCTTCACTTTAGCCAGCCTGGCAAGCTGCTTCTTTTCCGCTTCGGCTCGTTTCGTAGCATCGTAGGGATACGGTATCAAACGGTTGGGCAGCACTTCAAGTTCCTGTTCATCGGTGAAAGCGTTTACTCCGATGACTATTTCTTCGCCAGTTTCCAGTTTTTTCTGGTATTCATAAGCACTCTGAGCAACCGCGCGCTGCATGAAGCCGTTTTCTACAGCTCCCTGGGAACCGCCCATTTCCTCGATCTGGCGGATCAGTGCCCATGCTTCTGCTTCGATCTTATCGGTCATCGCTTCTATATAGTATGAACCGGCCAGCGGATCGGTGACACGACTCAGTTTGGATTCCCAGTAGAGGATCTTGGCAGCATCCTCCGAAAGCTGCTGTGCTTCGATACTCCAGCCGAGTCCTAGTGGCTCGTCATACGGAGGTTCGGCCGAGGGGATGTAACCGGCAAGAGCTCCGGCGACTCCGCCGATGACGGCACGGGTAAGGTTGTTCAGCGGTCTCTGGCTGGTAGCTGTCCAGGCGCCGGTAAGGAATCCACCGGCTTCTCTCAAGATCCAGTTCCTCGGATTCTTACTCCTGAAAGTGTCTCTCATTATCTTAGCCCACATTCGACGGCTTGCCCTGCGTGTACATATCTCCGGCAGAATCTCCATGCTGCCGCTGAGGGTATTGAAAGTGAAGCGATTGACGAATGAATCGACATCGAGACCGCCATCGATCCCGCACTGTACATAAGCCGAAGCGTTGGCAAGTGTGAAAGCCAGTGCCTGCACCCCGGTAGCCCCTGCTTCTCTCATGTGATACCCGGAAATGCTGATAGGGTTAAGGAGGGGCGCATACTCGTTACAGTACACAAAGATATCTCTGGTTACCCGGAGCGACTGCCTGGGTGGATAAATATAGGTGCCTCGGGCTACGTATTCCTTGATGATATCGTTCTGAAGAGTACCTCTCAGTTTCGAAGCCGGGATCCCTCTCTTTTCTGCCAGGGCGACGTAAGCCGCGAGAATCACGTTTACCGGGGCGTTTATCGTCCAGTTAGACGCTATGCTGTCCAGGTTGTTCTTATCCTGGAATGGCTCGTATATGGTCTCGAAATCGGCAAGAGTATCGAAAGCTACTCCCGCTTTCCCCACTTCGCCTTCAGCCATCGGGTCGTCCGAGTCAAGACCTATCTGTGTGGGGAGGTCGAACGCTATATTGGGGCCGCCTGTTCTGCCGCGGACTATCTCGCTTTGATAATAATCACGAGTATCTTCGGCGGTACCATAACCAAGATAACGTCCGGCTCTGACCAGACCTCCTCCGCCACCGATGTGGTAACCGCCTGTAACCGGACCACTGCCTGGAACCTGGCAGGGATACACTCCGGCTGTAAATGGATATTCACCTGGGAAACCTACCTTCTCCATGAAGTCGAAGTCCTCCACATCGGCTGGTGTATAGAATTCGTTGGTACTTTCAGTCACGCCAAACCTGTCAAGCGATTTCTTCAGCGTACCGTTTTCCCATTCCTGTCGTTTCTGTTTGACCTTCTCGATGTTATTTTTATCAAATGTTCCGGACATACTACGTTCTCCTGTTCGTTTGGGGTTAAAAACGGTGGATTTCTGTGTCTATTGTATATCAAACATACATTGAATTCCAGCGTCAGGATTGCCGGGGTACGCATATCCAATATCATTTGATATAATAAGAAACCATTCATATGAAATTTATTAATACAATTAAGATCGGCACTTTTTTCAGGGCACGGTTACGTATTCACTATACGTGGTTACTGGTTTTTCTGCTGATTCCATGGACGGTGAGC
>MGML01000170.1:0-1800 GCA_001796415.1 Chloroflexi bacterium RBG_13_46_14 | reverse complement strand
GGCCTGGGACTGATAATACAGAATGCCGCTACACATGGCATCAGGCATATAAGACAGATTCCCGAACCACCTCATCCCGAACCTCCTGCATCGCCAACCGAAGAGGATTATCAGGTCAGTCACCCGCAGGTAGAGGAGGTTCCGACTCAGCAGCCGCAGGAATTACCTTCACAGGAATATCATTAATCACGTTTACGACTCTATTTTCTTTTTTATAGGTCGTCCACCTTGCCTCGAACCATCTGAAAGGACTCTGGGCTTTGGACCGTATCCATATTACCGGGTTCAGGGGATCGTCTTTCCACCACTTTACGTCAATGATACTGGCTAAGGGAGTACCTTTAATAATTTCGATATCGTAAAATGAGCGGGGAGTTTCTTCGGGAAGCAGACCTGCACTGAAGACCGTCCAATCTGCTTCGACTGTTGTGAATGGCGCAGCAGAGGTTGTGACTTTAAGCCTGCAGTCACTAATATTTGAGGAACTTACCCAACTGGCTGCTTTGATTGAAGTAAGTAGCGGCACCGAGTCCAGGTGTACATGGCTGTACGATCTCTCGTCGACTGATTCGCATTCGCCGATTATATCCTCCCATTGTTGCCATTTATAGAAAGTTGAATTTTTATGCCTTATAGTGCCGTTTCCGGTGGCAATACCTCCGACAATATCCGACCACTGGTCAGTGCCCAGCAGCCAGTCGGCTTCATGCTTGAAAGTACCGGTTCTGGCAGGAACTGAAAATTCCATTTCGTAACCGAAGATGTAAAATAATATGTTATTTGCCAGGAACAGGGAAGTAGTATCCTTTGCGCCGACATCGCTGTGATGGTGTTCTCCATAATACACCACATCCGCTCCTTCAGAGAACTGTGCCATGAGTGGAACGATTCCGTCATCCAGATTTCTCGGCCATATGTCCACACCGCCCTGGTTATATAGGGGGCTAAGGGGAGATGGTTCTGCCGATATTAAGGCAAGCCAGCGTTTTTCCCGACTTACTTCCAGGCCGTCGGCGCTGCTGTCATAAAACGCTACTGAATCACATACACCCTGATCATTACCCAGCAGTGTAGTGCGGCAGTATTCTGGCATGGGTCCTCCACCGGGTACATAATAATCGTCCAGTTTTTTGATCGGACTGTTGATTGTGATGACCGTGGCCACTCTATCCGAGATATTTCCGGCATTATGAGCAGTGGCGTACAGCGCGGTCTTCCCTCCCATACTGTGCCCGACCAGAATCAGGTTGTCCTTCCCTTCGAAGTGATCATTTATGCTGTCGGCGATATTGTTTGCCCAGGTATTGATATCGACGTATGCCGGGTAACATCTGGCAAGCGTATTTACCTCGACCGAGATGCCCGGATTTTTTTCCTGGTAACGATCGATAAAATAAGGAAGAAGCTCGTTTATCCGGTCGACGATATTCTGGAAAGCACAGGGATTTCCACCCATTCCGTAACAGAAGACGAAGTTCAGTTCCTTGACTACCTCTGGTCTTTGTTCCGCATGAACCGGCTGTGCGACCAGGAATTGAAAACAGAAGACCACGGAAAAAATAAGCGATATAATTTTTACTCTAACAGGTAACATATTCACTCGATTATTTATTTTACGATGTCTGCTCATTTTACAGCAGTGATGAATTTGCTTCAAGAGGGCGAATTATTGTGACTATTATCATTTGATTGCTTTTCATTGAGAATGATAAACTTAGATTAAGCATGAGATGTTCCGTTACTCAAGAGAGTTTTAGCAGCCTTTTAGAACTCCGGGATAGATATGACTCTCGCCTGGAT